>CAZQWR010000040.1:0-13039 GCA_964597085.1 uncultured Cryptobacterium sp. | reverse complement strand
ATTCATGAGCAGTCTCCCGACATTGCCCAGGGTGTAGACGAATCGTTCGAAACCCAAAGCGGCCAGGCCGCCGACCCGTACGATCAAATAGGCGCGGGCGATCAGGGCATGATGTTCGGCTATGCCTGCAACGAAACCAAAACCCTTATGCCCATGCCCATCTACCTGGCACATCGCCTGTCCGAGCGCCTTTCGAAGGTGCGCAAAGACGGCACCATGCCCAACCTGCGCCCCGATGGTAAAACCCAGGTTTCGGTGCGCTATGTAAACGGTGTGCCCACCCAGGTGGAAAAGGTGGTTATCTCCACTCAGCACTCCGAGGAAACCGAGCCCCAGGTGCTTCGCCAGGAGCTTATTGAAAACGTTATCAACCCCGTGTTCGAAGCTGAAGGTGTGCCTTTGGCTGAAAACCTGGAGCTTTATGTGAACCCCACCGGCCGCTTCGTTTTGGGTGGCCCTATGGGCGATGCGGGCCTTACCGGCCGCAAAATCATCGTAGATACGTACGGCGGCATGGGCCGTCACGGCGGCGGGGCCTTCAGTGGCAAAGACTGCACCAAGGTAGACCGTTCGGGTGCCTACGCGGCTCGCTGGGTTGCCAAGAACGTGGTGGCTGCCGGCCTTGCCAGCCGTTGCGAGGTGCAGATTGCCTATGCCATCGGCGTTGCGCGCCCCGTTTCGGTAATGGTTGAAACCTTCGGCACCGGTGTGGTGGCCGATTCCGCTATTGAGGCAGCGGTGAACAAGGTGTTCGACCTGCGCCCCGGTGCGATCATCGACGAACTGGATCTTCGCCGTCCCATCTACCGTAAAACCGCAGCCTATGGCCACTTCGGCCGCGAGCTTCCCGAATTCACGTGGGAAGCCACCAACAAGGCAGAAGAGCTGAAGGCTGCTTGCGGCTTGTAGCATCGGTTGTCGCTTGGCTCTAGCTTGTGGCGCCTTGTTGCGTTGCTGCAAAGGCGCCTTGCTGCACTGCTGCAAAGGCGCCTTGCTGCACTGCCGCGATGGCGTCTTGCCGCGCTGCTATACTCTGATGCATGTTTTTTGCTTCGGTGATCCTAGACATACCAACGGCAGCGCTCGATGCGCCTTATACCTATGCGGTTCCCGAAACCGCAGATGAGCGTGCGCTTTTTGTTAAAGGCGCAAAGCGCAGTAAGGCAAAGCCAGCGCAAAAGCCGAAGGCGCCTGCCCAACCCACACTCGAAGATTTCCTTGCCGCAGAAGCTGCATCTAGCGCATTGGAAGATCCTAATGAAGGGGCTTTCGCTGCAGCTGCGCCTGCCCTTATTGCCGAAAGCGTAGTGGCTGCAACGTCGGAAGAAGCAGTCAATGGAACTGCGGCTTGCGCCAGTTCCCTTGCTGCGCCCGGCGCATCCAGCCAGGCTGCTGCTGCGTTTGGGGCTGAAAAGCCCGCCGTAGCCGGCGAAGCAGTTTTGGCGTCAGGCCTGGGCGCTGGAGTGGTTTCGGCCCCTGACCCGGTTGCTTCCCAGTTGCAGGTTGGCTGCCCGGTGCTGGTGCCCTTTGGCGGGCGCAAGGCCGTTGGCTTTGTTGGGGCTATCTCTCGTGAAGCGCCGGCTAGTATAGATATGTCTAAAATCCGCGCGGTAGAAGAAGTGCTGGGCAAGCCCTGCTTCACGCAAATCGGGGCAAAATGCGCTCAATTCCTGGCAAACCGCTACCTGGCGCCGTTTTCTTCCTGCATTCGCCTGTTCATACCGCCCGGCGGTGTGCCGCGCATGGAGCGCATCAACGGCACCTGGCAGGTAACGCGCCCCATGGTGGCCCAGGTAGACGAGCGTTGGGTAAGCCTGGCGCCTGGCGCTGAAGGCTTCAAGCCGCGGAAGGGCGCTGTGAAGCAGGAGCTGGTTCTGCAGGCCCTTCAGCAAGGCGACCTGCGTGTATCCGAGCTCACAGCTGAATACGGCTCCGTTTCGCCTACGCTCAAATCGTTGGAAAAGAAGGGCGTTATCAAAATTGAGCGCCGCCGCAGAATGCGCTCGCCCGAAGAGGCAAGCGCGGCGTTTCAAACCCGCGTGCATGAGCGCCCCGTGCTCACCGAAAGCCAGCAGGGCGCCTTGGCCGCCTATGAGCGTGCCGCCCAGCACAACGATGGGCATGTGGTTCTGGTGGATGGCGTTACCGGCTCGGGGAAAACCGAAGTGTACCTGCGCGCCATCGAGCAGGCGCTTCAGCAGGGCAGGGGAGCCATTGTGCTGGTTCCCGAAATATCGCTTACCCCGCAAACCGTGGCCCGTTTTCGCGGGCGCTTCGGCAACACGGTTGCCGTGTTGCATTCGCGCATGAGCCAAGGCGAGCGCTTCGACCAATGGGACCTGATTCGCGAAGGTCAGGCGCGCGTGGTGGTAGGTGCCCGCAGCGCGCTGTTTTGCCCCATGAAGAATGTGGGCGTGATAATCATCGACGAAGAGCACGAGGGCAGCTACAAGCAAGACCAGGCCCCGCGCTACGTTACGCGCGATGTTGCCGAATGGATGGCGCGGGCTCACGGGGGCGTGCTTATGCTGGGCAGCGCCACGCCTTCGCTCGAGGCGTTGCAACAGTGCCGCATCAACGAGCGTTGGGAACGTGCTGAAATGCCCAAGCGCGCCAACGGCAAGCCTATGCCCCAGGTAAAAGTGGTGGACATGGCCCGTGAATTCGGCGGAGGAAACCGCTCCATGTTTTCGCGCGAGTTGAAGCGTGCGCTCATGGAAACGCTTGAAAAGGGCGAAAAGGCCGTGCTGATGCTCAATCAGCGTGGCTTTGCACAGTTCTTGCTGTGCCGCGATTGCGGCTTTGTTCCCGAATGCGATTCCTGCTCCACTTCGCTTACCTACCATGAGCGCGAGGCGAAGCTGGTGTGCCACCATTGCGGCAGCCATCGCTCTGTGCCCGCCGTGTGCCCTGAGTGTGGAAGCCCTTACTTGAAGCGCTTTGGCGCGGGTACCCAGCGCGTGGAAGCCGAGCTCAACGCGCTTCTGGCGGGCGTGGAATGCACTGTGGTGCGCATGGACGCCGACACAACGGCCCGCAAAGGCTCCCATCAGCGCTTGCTCGAAACCTTTGCCGCACCGGGGGCTGCCGTGCTGCTGGGCACCCAGATGATTGCCAAGGGCCTTGACTTCGACGAGGTTACCCTGGTGGGCGTAATCAACGCCGATACCATGCTGAAGCTGCCTGATTTTCGCAGTTCGGAGCGCACATTCGACCTTATTCAGCAGGTTGCCGGCCGTGCGGGCCGTGCTTCCAAGCCAGGCTATGTGGTGGTGCAAACCTACAGCGCGCAGAGCGTGGCCATTCGCGCAGCTGCCAGTTACAATCGCGAGCGTTTTTTGGCGGAAGAGCTGGAGCTTCGCCAGGGGCTGGGTTATCCGCCATTCGTGCGTATGGCAAACGTGCTGGTTTGGGGCAAAAACGAAGACCGCGTGCGTGAAGTTGCCGCAAATTTGTTTCAGGACCTAAATGAACTTGCTGCGCAGGGGCAAGGCCAGCCTTGGGTACTGTTTCCGCCAACACCCTGCGTGCTGGAGCGCTTGAAGGGCCAATGGCGCTACCACATTCTGGTTAAGGTGCCGCCTGAAGCAGATATTGCCCAGCGCTTCGGCGCCTACTTCCGCGCCCGTGCGGTGGAGCACGATGTGCGCGTGAGCATCGACATCGACCCGGTTAGCCTGCTTTGATGATGCAGCCCTTCTGGAGCTTGCGGCAAAACAGGGGGTACCTAAACCAATTGGAGTTCGTTATAATAACTTGATATTTTCAATGGGCTTACTGTGCCCAAATTACGCAAAAGACGTGGGAAGGAAACAACGTGGCAAAGGCTTCCTCAGCACAGGCCGAATCCAAGGAAACGGCAACGAAGGAAACGGCGAAGAAAACGCCAGCCAAGAAGACGACCACTAAAAAGGCCGCAGCGTCTACTACCACCAAGAAGGCGGCAGCTACCACTTCTAAGGCTGCATCCACTACTAAGGCAGCAACTGCGAAAACCGCTACCAAGGCAGCTCCCGCCAAGAAGGCAACCAGCGCAAAAACCACCAAGGCTGCAACCGATTCTGCAGCTAAGAAGGCTCCTGCCAAGAAGGCAACCGCCAAGAAGGCTGCCCCTAAGAAGGAGGCGGCCAAAACCAAGAAGGCCGCCGCTTCCAAAAAGAAGGCTGAAGAGGCTAAGGCCGCTGAAGCAGCAGATCAGGATGAGGAAACGGAAGATATTCTGGAATCCAACGCCGAGCCTACCAACCTCGCCGAAGGTCAGGAAGAAGAAGAGGTAAAGGCATCCGACCTTACCGATGAAAGTCTGCTTGAAGGCGTGCCGGAGTCCGAGCTCAAGGCCGCTTCCGAAATCTCGGTTCCCAAGGTTTCTCACAAGGCTAAGAGCTCTACGCGCAAGCGTAGCTCCCGCAAGTCCAACGCCGATACTTCCGTTGCCCTGCTTACGGGCGATCCGGTTCGTATGTACCTGAAGGAAATCGGCAAGGTTTCCCTGCTTACTGCAGCAGAGGAAATCGACCTCGCCATGAAAATCGAAGCTGGCGTAGCCGCAACCGAGGAATTGGAAAAGTTCGAAGCGGGCGAAATCGAGCTGGAGCGCCGCGACCGTAGGCGCCTTACCCGCGTAGAGCAGGTAGGTCTTGATGCGAAGCAACAGCTCATCGAAGCAAACCTTCGCCTGGTTGTATCCATCGCAAAGCGCTACGTTGGCCGTGGCATGCTGTTTTTGGACCTTATCCAGGAAGGCAACCTGGGCCTTATCCGCGCGGTAGAGAAGTTCGACTACACCAAGGGCTTCAAGTTCTCCACGTACGCCACCTGGTGGATTCGCCAGGCTATTACCCGTGCAATCGCCGACCAGGCGCGTACCATTCGTATTCCCGTGCACATGGTGGAAACCATCAACAAGCTGGTGCGCATTCAGCGTCAGCTGCTGCAGAGCTTGGGCCGCGAACCTACCCCCGAAGAAATCGCCGAGGAAATGGGCCTTACGCCCGAGCGCGTTCGCGAAATTCAGAAAATCAGCCAGGAGCCGGTTTCCCTTGAAACCCCCATCGGTGAAGAGGAAGACTCCCAGCTGGGCGACTTCATTGAAGACGACGCCGCTGTTGTTCCGCCCGATGCTGCATCTTTCAGCATGCTGCAGGAACAGCTGGCCAAAACCCTGGAAGGTTTGGCCGAGCGCGAGCGCAAGGTTATCAGCCTTCGTTTCGGCTTGGAAGACGGCCATCCGCGCACGCTTGAGGAAGTTGGTCGCGAATTCGGCGTAACGCGCGAGCGCATTCGCCAAATCGAAAGCAAAACCTTGGCCAAGCTGCGCCACCCCAGCCGTTCCCAGAAGCTTAAGGACTACCTGGAAGACTAAACGCAATAACCGTGATGACGCTGCGGGGCGTCCTGGCACCCCATCTTCGCGCGATTTGGAAGGCTCACGTACTTAGTACGCTACGTCTTTCGAATCGCACGAATCTGGGGCACCAGGACGCCCCTTGCTGTTTTGCTGGCGCAATTCTGTATCATCTAACCCGATTGAAATTTATCTGCGGCATTTAAGGACCTGCTATGACCGAAGAACGCTTTGAATACTTTGCTACCTGCCCTAAGGGGTTTGAGCATATTTTGGCCGACGAGCTTAAGCGTTTGCGGGCTCAGAGCGTACGACCCTTGAAGGGCGGCGTGGCCTTCTTTGGCTCGCGTGCTGAAGGGTATCGCGTGTGCCTTTGGTCGCGCATTGCATCGCGCGTGCTGCGCGTTATGGGCCGTGTAGACGCTCATACGGCCGATGCTTTGTATGCAGGCGCGAAGGAGCTTCCCTGGGCTTCCGTAGTAGGTCCTGAAGCCACCATTTCCGTTACTGCTCGTGGTACCAACGACGAGCTTCGCAATACCCAGTTTACTGGTTTGAAGGTGAAGGACGCGGTGTGCGACTGTCTGCGCAGCGCTACTGGTTCGCGTCCTAGCGTGGAGCCGCATCGGCCCAGCGTTCCCATTTGGGTTTCCGTCCATGGCGGCAAGGCCACGGTTTCGTTGGATTATGCGGGCGAATCGCTGCATAGGCGCGGGTACCGCGTTCAGGGCGAGCAAGTTGAAGCCCCTTTGAAGGAAGCCTTGGCTGCCGGCATGTTGGTTTGGGGTGGCTGGGACCGTGTGGCTTCTCCGGCTCTGCGCCGCGCGCAGGCCAAGCGTGAAGGCGCCGAAGGCATTGCGGATGCCCCCGTTTTTGTGGACCCTGCCTGTGGCAGCGGAACTTTGGTTTTGGAAGCTGCGATGATGGCAACCGACCGAGCTCCCGGCCTTTCGCGCGACTATTGGGGCTTTGAGGGCTGCGCCGATTTCGATGCCGATGCCTTCGATGATTTGCTTGCCGATGCCGACGAGCGTTTCGAGGCAGGGCTGGAAGGCGCGCCTGTTATGCGAGGCTTCGATACCGATTCGCAAGCGGTGGGCATTGCCCGTGGTAATGCCAAGCGTCTTGGGCTTGGCAGCGTGGCTTCTTTTGGCCGAGCCGACTGCGCCAACCTGTCCAGCACCTTGGAAGGGGAGGGCATAGCCCTGAACCAGGCTGGGTTCATTGCCATGAACCCGCCCTACGGCGTGCGCTTAATGGCCCATGGCTTGGAAGGCTTTTACAGCCATCTGCGTGATGGGTTGAAGCCTCTGTCAAGCACTTGGCAGATGGTGGTTATTACGCCCGATGCAAGTTTTGACACGGCAGTTACCTACGATGCCGATAACGTTCAAGAAGTGTTCAACGGCGCCATTGAGGCAACGCTTCGACACTACAGCCTCGGTACTTCTTTTGCAGTGGAAATTCCTGTTACCACCTTGGAAGGTACTGATAAACAAATCACTGTTTCCTCAGATCATGCCGCACAATTTGCTGCCAGGCTGCGTAAAATGGCCAAGGCTAGACGCAAGTGGGCCAAACGTGAAAAGGTACATGCGTATCGTATCTACGATGCCGATTTGCCCGATTACGCTGTGGCAGTTGACCTGTTTGAAGAGCAGGAAACGGGAGTGTCATATCTTCTTGTAACCGAATATCAGGCTCCAAAGGAAATCGATCCGCAGAAGGCCGCCCGCCGCTTTCGCGATGCCTGCACGGTTGCCCGTGAGCTTTTGGATATTCCCGAAGAACGCATGTTTACCCGCCTGCGCAAGCAGGAAAAGGGCGGTTCCCAATACCGTAAGGAAGAACGCGCTGCCAAGAGGGTGATTGTCGAAGAAGCCGGCCATCCCTTCGAGTTGAACTTGGAAGGCTACCTTGATACCGGCCTGTTCTTGGACCATCGCATTACGCGCGGCATGGTGGGCAGCATGGCCGAAGGCAAGAGCTTCCTTAATCTGTTTGCTTATACGGGCAGTGCCACGGTGTATGCCGCAGCCGGCGGAGCAACCTCCACCACTACGGTGGACATGAGCCAAACGTACTTGGATTGGGCGCGCCGCAACATGCAGCGCTCGGGCTTTACCGGCGCCCAGCATCGCTATGTGCGCGCCGATGTTCTGCAGTGGATCGAACGCGAAGCCGAGTCCCAAGCGCAGGGTTTCGACTTGGTTTTTGTGGACCCTCCAACGTTCTCCAACTCCAAGAGCATGGGCAAGCGCACTTGGGACATCCAGCGCGACCACGCTGAGCTTCTGCGCCTGGTGCGACGCCTGCTGAACCCATGCGGAACAATTGTGTTCTCCGGCAATTTGCGTTCGTTCAAGCTCGACGAGGTGAAGGTTCGCGCCTGCGGTTTGGGCATTGAGGATGTAACCGCGCAAACCATCCCCGAAGATTTCCAGCGCAATCCCAAAATCCACTTCTGTTACATTCTTCGCGACCTGCGCGCTTAGACCCCGTTGCGGCAGGTGAACCTGTTACAATCTTCTAGTTTTATCTCACTAGAAAAAGGGGACTACATGGCTACTCCTGCAGTGCAGGCGCACGGCCTAGTTAAGTCTTACGGAGACAAGCGTGTTGTTGATGCGCTCGACATGAACGTTGAGCAGGGCGACATCTATGGCTTCGTAGGACGCAACGGCGCCGGCAAATCTACCACCATGAAAATCATCTGCGGCCTTACCGAGCCCACCGAAGGCAGCATGGAGCTGTTTGGCAAGCCGCTGGGCAACAAGGGGGCATGCACCATCGGCTCCCTTATCGAGGCCCCGGGCCTGCTCAACACCCTTCCTGCGTTGGACAACCTTATGGTCAAGGCAATGGGCATGGGCGTTCGCAATGCAAAGCTCACCTGCCAGGGACTGCTCGATTTTGTAGGCCTTGGCAACACCGGCAATCGCAAGGCGAAGGATTTTTCGCTGGGTATGCGCCAGCGCTTGGGCATTGCCCTTGCCCTGGTTGGCGAGCCCGACCTTCTTCTGCTTGACGAGCCTTTCAACGGCTTGGACCCCGAGGCTACCCGCACCATGCGCAGCACTTTGCAGAAGCTCAACAAGGAAAAGGGCATCACCATCATCGTGTCCAGCCACATTCTGGACCAGCTCAATCGCTTCGCCAATCGCTTCGGTGTTATCAATGCCGGCCATATGGTTGCTGAATTCGATGGCGATAAGATGCACGAATTGGGTCAAACCCATATCCGCGTGCGTACGTACAGCATGCCTGAAACCACCGAAATGCTGAAAAAGCAGCTGCCACAGGCATCCTTCATGGAAAAGGACGGCGCGCTGCTCATTGCTGGCGACGTTGCGCTTGAGCATGTGTCCCAGATCCTGTTCACCGGCAACCAGCAGGTTGTCGAGCTTACGCCCGTTGAGCGCGACGTGGAAGAGTTCTTCCTTTCGCTTATGCAGTCGGGCCAGATAGAAGGGAAGGTGCAGTAATGCTGGCGCTTCTTAAAGGTGACTTGTACCGCGCAAGGCATATTCGCGGCAATGTGTTCTGGTATGTGGTCGTTCTGCTGGTGGTTGCCTTGGGCAACGTTGCGGTAGCTGCGATCTTCGGCCAGTCGTTCAACGAGGCATTTGCTCAAACTGCCGCAGAGATGGGCACCACCGACACCATCGATATGTTCGCCAATTTCAGCACGCCCACCAATTTCCTGGGCCATGCCCTTATGAGCTTCGGCGTGCTTACCATCCTGGCATGCTTCAGCACCACCGATTTCTGCTGGACCGAAATGCGCGATGGCTTTGCCAAGAACACCATCACCGCAGTGGGCAAGAAGGCTTACTTCACCGAAAAGCTCATTTTTGCCCTCATCATCTCTTTCGTGTTCGCGTTTGTGGGAACCGCTCTTTCTTTGGTGATGCTGGTTCTGTTCGGCATTTCGCTTGCTGCTGCTGAAAGCGTAGCGCACGTGGTTGTTTGGATGCTTTTGGTAACGCTTATTACCTGGGCATGCTGCTGCGTCTGCCTGGTTGTGCTGTGGGCCGCGAAGAACCAGGTAATCGCATACCTGGTGGGCTTCCTGCTGGCTACTGGCGCCCTTTCCCAGGTGCTTGGCGCGGTTTGCATGTTCATCCCCAATGCCGAATGGCTTCTGGACGTTTACAACGCGGTAATCGAATGGTTGCCGCGCAATGCCGTTGCCCTTCTGAACACGGGCGTTCCCGGTGCAACCGAGATTCTGGGCCAGCCCAGCGTTCAGGCTGGCGTAAGCCTTGCTGGTGATGTTATCGGCCGCATTGTTGTTATTTCGGGCGTTATGGTTGTTGCCGCGTTTGTTGCGGCCATCGCCTTTGTAACGAAGCGCGATTTCTAAAGCTTATTCGCCTTCAGCTTCTTCGGGGGCAGGTTCGCCAGCTATGTTCTGCGCGGCCTGCTCCTTTTCTTTTTGCTGCAGTTCTTTGGCGGCGCGGCGCCGCGATGCGTAATCGTCTTCTATCTGGCGGGCAAATTCGTCCATCTTCGCCTCGCCTTCGCTCTTTATGCCGAAGAGCGTGCGTCCGCTGGAAACGCGTGGCTTCACTTCGCCCGAAAGCTCGGTTGCCAAGGCTTGCTGAATGCGCTCCCAGCGCTTCTGAAAGTCGTCCATAGTGATTTGCGCCTAATTAGCGAACGGAGCGCTTCAAGTGCTCAAGAAGGGCCAAGCAGCCCGCATCCACGTCGTTGTAGGTAACCTGGAAGTCTCCTGTGTACCAGGGGTCTGCCACATCGCGCGAAATTCCGGTCCAGTCCATCAGCAGCGAGCATTTGCCTTCGGGGTCGTTGCCCCACAAGCGCATCATGTCGCGGCGATTGTATTCGTCCATGCCAACAAGGTAGTCGAACTTTTCGTAATCGCTCTTCTTCGCCAACCTGGCTGCGCGCGGCGAATAGGGAATGCCGTATTGGTCCAAAATGCCCTTGGTGCCATAGTGCGTGTCCGATCCAATCTCGTCGGTATGCAACGCGGCAGATTCAACGTGTACCGCCTCAGAAAGCCCTGCTTTGCGCAGTTGCTCCTTCATAACGAACTCCGCCATAGGCGAACGGCAGATATTGCCGTGACAAAGAAACAATACGGAAGTCATAAGCACTCCTAAGCAAAGAAGAAACAACGCACAACAAGAATACCAGCAGTACCGCAAAGCGATTGTTGCATCCGATGGAACGGTTGTTGGCAGCAAAGTTAGAGCGATGTAGCGAAGCGCCATCGCGTCCCCCGGGGAGGAAATCAGCAAGGCTAGCAGCTGCAAGCAAAGCAAGCAGCGTCCGCAGGAGCGGGCCCCCAACAAGGCTAGCAGCCGCAAGCGAAGCAAGCGGCGTCTCCGGGATGGCCAAACCAGCAGGGCTAGCGCAGCGCAGCGAAGCGCCCGCTGCGCCCTCGAGTGCCACCGTTCTAACAGCAAAACCGCCATCGCATCCCAGTGAACAGTTGGACGAAACAGCGAGCGGGCTTCTGGCGAGTGCGTATGGCGCGAAGGCGGGCGCAGGCGTGCTTATGCACGTCAAGTCCGCCTGGAGCGCCATACGTGCCGCCAGAAGCCCGCGCAGCGTCAGGTCGTCTCAAACGAAAAAAAGACCCGCCATATGGCGAGTCTTTTTAATGAGCTGGCTCCCCGGGTAGGATTCGAACCTACAACCCTCCGGTTAACAGCCGGATGCTCTGCCGTTGAGCTACCGAGGAATTCGGTGCGTTCGTGACGCAAGAAAGTATTATACGCATCTTCAGCAGCTGCGCAACACCCTTTTTCGAAAAAAGTTGTCTAGCTGGATTTAGCAGGGCTGTATGTCTTTGGTTCTATTTCCGATAGCGCTCTTTCCGGTGCATCTCGCTATTTTTTCTTAGCTTGCTTTCGGCAACGTCGTGCGGTTTATGCGCCACATGCTTGTATCTCGAGTGCTTTTTCTCTTGAACGTTCACTCGAATTCGTCCCCCGAGGATCTATCATCGTGGGCTTGTTTCTCTAGCGTTATTCGTTCTGGTTCGTGCTTTGCATTAGCTTGCTTTTGCTGCATGGCGTATCACTTTGCTTTGCACGCCATGCCCGTCAGCGTATTTTGCTTTCGCGCCAATGCCATGTGGCTCCAGCACCGTATGTCCGTTTCTGCAACGATTTTCGTTTTGTTGTGCGCATGATCCAGCAAATGAAAAAGCCGCCCTGAAGCTCTCAGAGCGGCTAAGAGGTTGCGTTTAACGTCTGCGCAGGGAAGGGCGCCTTCTGCCCCTGCCCGAACGCACAGCGCGCTTTGCGGGGCGTTTGGGATTGGGCACCAGGCGGTCGGCTGTGTATTCGAAGCCCTCAACGTCGTATGTTTCGAGCAGATGCTTGGTGTGATACTCGATTTCGCGCAGCTCCAAAATCTGGTCGGGCGAAAGGAACGTGTAGGCGGCGCCTTTTTCGCCTGCACGGCCGGTGCGGCCAATGCGGTGGATGTAGTCTTCCGGGGCTTCGGGCACAGTGAAGTTCACCACAAAGCTCACTTCGGTAACGTCAATGCCGCGCGCCAGCACGTCGGTGGCAACAAGTACGTCGATCTTTCCTTCGCGGAAGTTTTTCAGGGCGCGGTCGCGCTTGCCCTGCGGCTTGTCGGCGTGGATGCTATCGGCCTTAACGCCTGCATCCTTCAATCGGTTGGCGCATGAATCGGCCTGTTGTTTGGTGCGGGTGAACACAATCACGCGCTCGGAGCCTTTTTCCTTTAGCAGCGCTACCAGCAGTTCCTGCTTTTGGCGCTCGGCAACGGGCAATACGAATTCTTCTACCGTATCTGCGGTTTCGCCCTTGTGGGCAATTTCTATAACCGTTGGGTCTTTCTGCACCAGCTGGGCCTTTGCCTGCACATCGGAGGTAAGGGTTGCGCTGAACAGGAAGGTTTGGCGTGTTTTAGGGGTTTTGCGCACGATGTTGTTCACGGAAGGCCAGAAGCCCATGTCCATCATACGGTCTACTTCGTCCAAAACCAGGTAGTGGATGTTGTCCAGAGAAAGCGCGCCTTGGTTTGCAAGGTCAAGCAAGCGGCCGGGCGTGGCAATAAGAACATCGCAGCCCTTCTGAAGCCTTTCTATTTGAGTGGTGTATTTCTTGCCGCCGATGATGGTGAGCGTGCGGAACTTTGTAACTTCGGCAATAGTGCTTGCACAGTCTGAAATCTGCTGCGCAAGCTCGCGCGTGGGTGCCAGCACCAGTGCGTATGGACCTTTCTTCGGGCGTTTGGACCCGAAGTGCCTAACCATCTGGTCGAAGATGGGAAGCAGGTAGGCGAGCGTTTTGCCCGTACCGGTTTGTGCAGCGGCCAAGATGTCGTTGCCTTTAATTCCCGGTGGGATTGATTGCTCCTGCACCGGGGTTGGTTCGGTGAAGCCGAGCTTGTTGACGGCTTCCATTGTTGGTGTGCTCAAGTTGAGCTTGTTGAAATCAGTCATGGCTCAAGTGTAGGGGAGAGCAGATGAATAGTCTATCTGGCGTATGGGCTGTAAAGGTGCAATGTTATACTGACCTACTGTGTATCCGCTGCAATTTTCCAGCGGTTTCTAACTCCATTTACAACTGAAAGGGCATTTATCGCCATGAGTTCGAATAGTTTTGAAGCAAGCCAGAAACGAAGCGAGGAAATTCGCACCGATTTGGATGTAAATCCCGGCAAGTACACCATGCTTACGGGCGA
>CAZQWR010000039.1:8822-13124 GCA_964597085.1 uncultured Cryptobacterium sp. | reverse complement strand
CCGTTGGGCCGAAACCACATCATCGGTGCCACGGAATCCCACAACCAGGCGAAGAGGCTCGCCCTCTTCAGAAACACGGATGAACACTACACAGCGGTAATGAATGCCGCCAGAGCGCATTACGCGGTATTTCACTTCAATGCGACGGCGACCACCGGCGAAAGCGCTTATGAGCGATTCGGCCTTCGTGAATTCGACGAACGATTCCTTGTCTTTCTCATACAAGCATTCATCAACGTAAGCCTGAATAGACTTGTCGTAGGCAACATGCTCACCAGTGCGCACCGCAAACGGGAGCGTCCAGCCCTCCTGACGTACAACTTCACCCGTATTTTCGGAAGGCTCAACAACGTAGACGTTCATGTAATCGGCGGCCAATGCCGCAATCATTTCAGAGTAGCCAACCATGCAAAAAAAACGCCTACCTAAATTCCCCTTGATGCAAATGATGCCCGCCTGCAACAGCGAGCGGTCTTAATCTGAATAATTTTATCTTATCTGGAGCGTTTTCGCAGATGAATGAAACGAAAAAAGCGAGGACAACCGCCCTCGCTTCCCAAGCTTTTAACAAAGCCGCCTGCTACAGGTAGGAAACCGTTTCTGCAAGCTCTTTGCGCTTGTCATGATTGCCCAATGGGCCAGCGCCTTCAGCCGCATGGCCAAGATCCAGCAAACAAACCAGCTTTTCATTTTCCGGCAAGCCCAAGGCAGCCGCCATGGCTTCAGGGTCGAAGAAGTTAACCCAGCAACTGTCTACCCCACATGCTTGCGCAGCCAGCATCATATGAGCGCAAACGATGGCCGCATCCTCAATGCCCGAAGTGTGCTTTTCACCTGGATAGGTAAACATATTGGAAGAATCGTAGGCAACAGCAAGCACGGTGCCGGCATTGTATCTACAAGGCGTAAGCTGGTCGACCTTCGCAAGGTATTCAGCCGATTGGATAACGTAAATATGCTGCTCCTGGAAGTTCTTTGCAGTCGGAGCCCAGCGCCCAGCCTCCAAGATAGCGCTCAGCTTTTCTTCGGCTACCGCCGAACCATCGAACTTCTTGCAAGAGTAACGGCTCTTAACCAATTCCAAAAATTCCATTGCCCAGCCTTTCCAACAAAGCCAATTAACTTTTCTGCACGAATATACGATATACGGGTTACGCCAAGGTAAACGAAACCTCCGCAACCATAACGTGGCGGGTTTTGCAAAAGAAAGGCCGCCCCTAATGGACGGCCAAGAGGAACAGCAGGAAAAGCTGCGGCTACCCGCGTGTTGTGCGCGAAGGATCGATGCTCATGGTGGCAAAGTGGCTCTTCATGAAGTCATCGTCGAAGTTTTGTTGGAAGAACTGTTCCACCGGCGTTTCAACGGGCTTGCCGGAAACGCGCGAATACCAGCACTCGAAGGAGAGCATAGTCATAGCTCCATTGAAGATCATAAGCGCCGTGCAAACCGCCGTTACACCGTAGCGCCAATTCCAAGGGATGCGGTTGATGACGCCCAACACCCAAGGCACAATGGCCTTGATGAACACCAGGCCCAAAAAGCCCCAGCAAACCATATGGAACAAGTCAGTGCGACCATCGATGTTAAAGGGCTCGCCGCTGTAGTCCCATGCCAAAATGCCGAACGAGAACTGGAAGAAGTAGCTAACCAGCCATTCGAAGAATCCGCCAATAAGGCCACTTACCACGTAGATGATGATGGGGTTCTTCTTCCAAAAACGATTGAGCGCAATAACCATGAGCACGGCGCCAAAACCGTAGATAGGGCTGAACGGGCCCCACAAAAGGCCGCTTCGATTTTCAATACGGCCATTCAAGAAGGGACACACGATGCTCTCGAAAATGAGGCCCGCCACGCAGGCAATCATGAACAACCAGAAGATGTTGAAGAAGTCGAGCTTCAGGTAGCCCTTACCGGTTTTATCGCGGCCAAGAGTGCCCTCTTCCTGGTCGGCCTTGTCTTCCAAGGCCTTGAGCTTGCGCTGCAGAATGCGCTCTTCACGAAGCGAAGGGTCCAGCGTGGTGTACATAACCACCAAGAACACCAGCACAACAGCCGTGAAAATCACGTACAGGCCAAAGCCGTGGCCCATGATGGTGAGCAACATGTCGGCAATTGCGAAGAAGATGAGCACCTGCGAAATACGCCCAGCACCCGTGCGCCTATTAGTTACCAAGCGAATGCCCAGCACCAAGAACAGAACGGCTTCAACAGCGTAGGCAAGAACTTCGACAATGCTGATAACCAAGTGCTGGTTTTCGGTGTTTACCTGGTTGAAAGTACTCCAGTCTTTGGTGATAGCCGCTTGGGCAAAGGCAATACCGAAAAGCACAACCACAGCAATAAAGCCAGCGCCCCAAGCAATGCTCAGCCCACCAAAGATGCGAAACGGCAGAGCGATTTTGCTTTCAGATACCGCATTGTTTTCCGTCATGCGTTGCTCGGCGGAGTTTTTAAAGTCCTGAACATCTTGCTTTACCTGAGCAGCACCTTCCTGGGCCGCTTCCTCAAGTTTGCTACGTACTTCGGTTGCCATGAGTTTCCTTTCATTGGTGAGGCAGATGTTACCGAAGCGATACTGCAGACGCAATAAACAGCCAGGCATTTAGCACGCAATTAAAAACCCAACGCCGTAAGCGGCTTTGACCAAAACATAAGCGGACAAAAGCTTTGCGCAGGAACATTTGCAGCAGAATTCAGAAACGCTGAATCAAGCACAGGCAATGGAGCAAAAAAGCTAGCAGGTCTCGGGCAATTCAAGCGATGACCACAACATGCCTAACCTCTTCCCCAAAGCGCTCCAAACAACAGAATGCCGCCCCGAAGGACGGCATTCGCCTAAGCAATGTTCAATTGTTTGCTAAGCCTGGTTCTTGATGTTCCTAGCAAGGATAAGAAGAATGAGGGGAACAATGATGTTGCCCACCAGCGAAACGATTGCGTTGCCAATGGCAGCACCATTGAAGAGCATGCAAGCAAAGCCAACTACAACCAGGATTACCTCGATCCAGCACAGTACATAGAACGGACCGATTTTGGCAGGATCCTTTGCACCGCGAAGGCCAAGCCAGCCAACAACGATATCCAAAATACCATCAATGAGCAGCATAAAGCCGCCGGCAATGCTAAGCGCACCAGCGCTGTAGGAAATGCCCTGATAAGTTACCATCTGGTTGCCAATTACGCCCGCGCCGGCAAATGCAAGCAAACCAAAAACGATGCCAATGACACCGAACACGATGCTGATAATGGATAAAACCTTAATTGCTTTCTGAGAACCGGACATGACCGCTCCTTTCTACAGTGTTGCAGGTTTGCGGCACGCATACCGCAGTGATTAAAACCTGTTAACTTCCCTATTAACAAACCTAATTTTACCAGGTAATTGAACGGTTCTTAACCACGAATCTGCACATGACGCAAACGCACACTCGCATGCAACGCCCGCAAGGGCAATTCAGCAAATTCACCACTGTCCAAGCCAGCTAAAAGAAAAAGCCCCCAGCTCGCTTAAGAGCCAGGAGCTTCAAAAACATACAACCAGCAGCCACTACTTCAGGCTCCGCTTTGCCTCCTGAATGCGCTTGCCCAGGAACAACACAAAGATGATGATGAAGATGCCATCAACCAAAAGCGTGATGCCCGAAACAATCATGATGAGCGCAAAGGGAGCGAACATCATGTAAGCACCTGCAAAAATAAGCAGCACCGACATGATAATTACCAGTACGCCGCCGCCCATCTTGGCGCGCATAAGGGCAACGCCGCCGTCGAGCGTGGTAGCACCATGGGCAATAACCAATACGCCAGTGAACACCGTAAGGATGGTGGCAATTACATCGGGGCGAGCCAAGCACAGAATGCCGAAGATAGCGCACAGCAAACCATCAACGAAGATAATGCCCGCACCTTCTGCAGCGCGAAATGCGCAGATTACCTTGGCCAAGCCGCCTACAAGAATCATTGCACCCAGGAAATAGCAGATGGTAAGGCCGGAAAACACCGGCTCGCACAGGAAGATGATGCCCAGCACGATGCACACAACGCCACTGGCAATTACGCTTCCTTTCATTTGCTTCAAAACTTGCTCGTTCATTGGGGAGCTCCTCTCTTGCTTGCAGCCGCGATGGATGCAAAACCTGTTTACAGAAACGTATTATCCTCTTTAGCCAGCGCAAATATCCTAATGAAAAAGTGAAAATTTGCTTCACGGCAATTAATTTTCGCCCAGTTCCTTCAGGGGCTCTATCTTGCTGGCCCACAATGCTGAAACAAGGCCAGCAACAATGGCGATGAGCGTT
>CAZQWR010000039.1:6062-8722 GCA_964597085.1 uncultured Cryptobacterium sp. | reverse complement strand
AGGCGTTAGCTGAGCAATGCTGAAGTTCAGTACCTAGTTAATAGACTCGTTAAACCCCGCGCAAACGATGGCCGCAATACCGCACCAGCTTACGTAAAGGTGCCCGCAGCGTCACGGAATTCTAATACGGCGGACCCTGGTCCTGTTGCTGCGTTTAACGGTGCGTTGCTGGAATGCCTGCGTAATTTCCGATTGGTTGAAATTATAATTGACGCACCGAATCACACGCTGCGTAAAAGCGCAGCTCATGCATTTGAAATTACCAAAGGAGCTGAACGCCATGCCAATGGTTTTAGACGTAGATACCGACCTTGCCGACAATTCAGTGGAAATTGCCATGGCTAAGGAACAGGGCGTGGAATTTGCCCGAAGCCAAGGCCGCACCGCTGAAGCAGTTATCAAGGCACTGCAGGAAACCGGCGCAGAAGGCGCGCTTACCTCCTATTCGCTGTTCCCGCGCGAGGTGTTTAAGCAGTGCCCCAACCTGAAGGTGGTAAGCCGCACAGGCACCGGCTACGATGAAATAGACGTGGAGGCAGCAACAGAGCATGGTGTGGCGGTGTGCAACGTACCCGGCTACGGCATTGAAGTGGTATCCGACCATGCCATCGCGCTTGCATTGGCCAGCCTTCGCCGCATCAACGAAATGGACGCCAGCATGCGCACGGGCAACTGGGGCTACCAAAGCGCTCTTCCGCTGGGACAGTGCCACGGGCGCACGTTCGGCGTGGTGGGCATGGGCGACATCGGCCGCGCCACCGCACGCAAGGCAAACGGCATGGGCTTCAACGTCATCTGCTATTCGCGCAGCCTAACCCCTGGCCGCCGTACGCCTGAAGGCTACCCCGTTCTTGAACTAGACGAGCTTTTGCAGCAAGCCGATGTGGTGAGCCTGCATGTTGCCCTTACGCCCCAAACGCGCCATCTCATCGATGAGCGCCGCATTGGCCTTATGAAGGAAGGCGCTGTTTTGGTGAACACCGCCCGCGGCGCCGTAGTTGACACCATTGCCTTGGCGGCAGCCCTGGAATCGGGGAAACTTTGGGGAGCCGGGCTGGACGTTTTCGAGGAAGAACAGCCCTTCGACTTCAACCACCCAATCTGCAAGGCGCCGCACACCGTGCTTACGCCGCATGCTTCCTTTGCCTCCACCGAAAGCCTACTTGAACTGCGCCAACGCGCCATGCAGGCAGCCATTGACGGCGCCCTGGGCAAGAAGCCCATCGACTGCCTGAACCCCGAGATTTTCGGATAAGCCCCATCATCCAGCTTCCCACCTGTGCGAAGTCAGCACGTAGCAAAAGGAGAACCCATGCTGGCAAACATAACCAGACGAAAGTTCATCATCGGCGGCTGCGTAATGGGCGCCAGCATAATGACTACGGGCTTGCTTAGCGGCTGCTCCCCTACCGCCCAGAGTCAACAATCTGAAGGCACTAGCAGCAACGAAGAATCCAATGCAGAGCAAAGCGGCACCACAGCAAACGATATTGCACGACCTTCCACCCATGGGGAGCTCACCGTGCAAGGCACCCAACTCATAGGGGCTTCAGGGCAAACCGCACAGCTTAAGGGCTTTTCCACCCATGGCCTTGCCTGGTTCCCACAATACGTAAACCAAGAATGCTTCACGCAGCTTAGCGAGTGGGGCGCCAACGTAGCCAGGCTGGCAATGTACACCCACGAAAACGGCGGTTATTGTACCGATGGCAACCAAGAAGAACTGCGCAACCTGCTAAAGCATGGCGTAGAATACGCTGCCAAGGCAAACATGTACTGCATCGTAGACTGGCACGTTCTGCAAGATCTAAACCCGAATGCATATCTGCAGCAGGCGAAGGAATTCTGGCAGTGGGCTTCCTCGGAATTCGCCAATGCAAGCAACGTTATCTTCGAAATCTGCAATGAGCCAAACGGCTCAACTACCTGGGAAGAGGTTAAGCAATACGCCGAAACCATCCTGCCAATCATCCGCGCCAATGCGCCAAAGAAAGCAGTGCTGGTAGGCACGCCCCGCTGGTGCCAGCAGCCCGACCTTGCGGCTGCCAACCCCATCGCGGACGAAAACGTTATGTACACGCTGCACTTCTACGCAGGCACCCATAAGGAAGACCTGCGCTCAACCCTTCGCAGCGTTGTTCAGGGCGGCACCCCCGTGTTCGTAAGCGAATACGGCATCTGCGACGCTTCGGGCAACGGCGCGCTCGACCTAGAAAGCGCCAACACCTGGACGCAGCTTATGGACGATCTTGGCACAAGCTACGTTTGTTGGAACCTTTCCAACAAGGCTGAAAGCTCGTCATTTATTGCTAGCGGCTCCAACAAAACATCGCGCTTCGGCGATGAGGACCTAACCCCGTGCGGCACCTGGTTCAAGGGAATGCTGGCAGGAACCGCCCCGAGCGAAACTGCGAGCGCCAGCGGCGAAGGAGGCGGAGCCGAAGCGCTAACGCTAAGCTCCATCACCAGCAGCAATGCCTCCCCTAGCGCAAACCTGCGCCAAAGCTGGGAAACCAACGGTAAGCCTTACCTGCTTTTCGACATAACCCTTACAGCAGATAACCAGGTAAGCAGCTGGGACGCAACGCTGGAATTTACAGCTCCAGTTGCGCTTTCCGACAGCTGGAACTGCGCCGCAACTGTAGATGGTCAAACGGTGC
>CAZQWR010000039.1:0-5962 GCA_964597085.1 uncultured Cryptobacterium sp. | reverse complement strand
GTTGCGCTTTCCGACAGCTGGAACTGCGCCGCAACTGTAGATGGTCAAACGGTGCGTCTTGCGCCAGCAAGGTACAACGCAAGCATTGCTGCACAGCAAAAAATCCAAGATGTGGGAATAATCGTTTATCCGGCTTAAGCCACCTGCGCAGGCAAGGCGGCGCTATTTGGCTTCGTCCTTTTCGCTATCTTTACTGCCATAGGGCGAAGCATCGAATTCTTCCGCCAAAGCGGCAAGCTGGGATTCCTCTTCCTGATCATTGTGACCTGTGTGGGGAAGCATAACCTGGTGCACGAAGTAGCCCAGAGCGAACACAACAACGCCAATGCCTGCACCAATGCGAAGCAAATTATCTCCGTTATCGCCGTCCAGCAAGCGGCCCAAGAAGAACACGCCCATGATAACCACGATGACGCCGATGAGCTTTTCCTTCAAATCGTCGAGGGTATGGATCTGAAGCCACTTGGGGAGCTTGATGTCGCTATCGATGAACAGGGAATACAAGCCAACAGACATGATGTAAAGAATGATTGCCAAAAGGAAATGGTCGGCACATTCGATAATCTGAACCAAAGCCTGCGACTGCAAAACACTGTCATCAACAAGAGCGGTTCCGATGTAAACAATGGTTTCCAAAAACGTTTCAATGGAAAGGAACAGCGCAGCAATAAACAGGCCTATAACGGGCAGGGTGACGATAAAGCGCGTAGAGCCCATTAGGCTGCGGCCCAAAGCACCATTCTTGTTCTTCTTGTCCTTCTTATTCTTCTTAGAAGCCACAAGGGCCCCCTTTCACATCTAAACGCACTTCAGCCACGAAACATAGCCGAACGTTAGGGCTATTGTACTGATTCCTGGCTCTGAGAGCCCTTACCGTTCTTTTTGCCGCTCTTCCTTTTTCGGAAAACATAGAGCTCGAAGGCCTTCTGGAATTCCTCGGGCGTGGAAACATCTTGCTCGGCAATTACCTTCAAAGCCGCTGCACCAGCTTCGTAAATTCGCGAAGTGGTTGAACCAGTATAGTCATCGGCCTGATTGCGAAGCTCCTTGGCGCACGCACGCAGCTGTTCGGCATCGGCAACAACCGCATTGCCGTAACGCGCAATCAAAGGCGAACCAGAAGAAGGCTCGGGTTCGGATTCTGGCTGCACGTCAAGGTCTGGCTTCTTCCCCTCAGAAGACTTCGCTTCCTTGGCCTGAGGGGAATCGCCCACAGCGCCTTCACCTTCATGCCATTCGCTGCCCGCGGAATCGTGATCCAAACGGGCCATTTTTCCCGCAAGCCAGATTTCGGGGTTATAGCGCGGCTTGGCGAAAAAGCCACGGAAAAGCATAGCAATGAAATAAACGCTCAGGGCATCGAGCGTACGCTCCACGATGGCGGCAAGCAGCAAAGAAGTAAACGGCGTTACCCCCATGCCCTCGAACGTCTGCTGATAGAACTGAGCAAAAACAGTGGTGAGCTGGCCATTGGAAAGAAGCAGAGCCAAAGCTACGGAAATAACGGACTGCGCCCCAATTACTATGCCAAGCACCTTAAACGAATTGGCAACTGGGAATTTACCGTCTTCTGTACGGCGAAGCAGGAAGCCATACGCCAAAGCGGTGACCGCGCTTTCGGCAACGTAGAGCAAGTTACCCGCATTGCCGGTGTACACAGCCAAAATAAGGTTGTTGATGAAGCCCACGATGATGCCTGCGGCCGGCTCCAGCAAAAAGGCAACAATGGCCGTACCCGTGGTATCTAACCAAACAGGCTGCCAGAACACTTCAGACGCAATGGCGCATAGTGCAAAGTTCAGCACCACGCCAAACGCGATAAGGCCCGCATACATACGCACCTTCGGGTTGCTTTTGCGGTACTTCTTAACCTTTTCGGGTGAAAGATGGAAATACCCCGGCTGCACATCGCCAATAAATGCTTTGGAATAGTACTTTTCCTCATCTTCGCTGCGAAGGCGCAACTGATGCAAAAAACTGCTGGTCATAATACCTGCAGGCAAAGCCAGCACGAAAATGCCGAATACCGAGGAGATGCTGGTAACCACCATGCCCAAATCGGTTAGCGGATGAATATCGCCAAAGCCAATGGTAGTAAGCGTGATAGTGCTCCAGTACAGGGCATCCAAGAAGCTATCGAAGGTTTCGCCTTCAAGCGTGAACATTACCAAGGCGGTTACAAAAATGTAGGCAACAGCCAAAACCAGAACCGAGCCCAAAGTGCGCTTTTCCTGGGCAAACACGTTGGCAATGGTGGTGAGCTGCTTGGAGTAGCGGAAGATGCGGAACACGCGCAGCACACGCAAGAACAAGAAGCCTTCGGGCAGAACATTGAGCGATGGCAAGATGGAAAGCAGATCGATGATAGCGCCGATGGTAAACGGGTAGCGCACAAAGGAATGCCAATTACCGCGCTTGCCTTCTTTGATGTCGTGCGTCATCCAGCGAAGGATGTAGTCGAACGCCAATATGTACACGGCAATTACATCCAGCGTGGAAATGGTGTCTTGCGCCCATTGAGGAAGCTGGTCGGTGTGAAACAGAATGGGCAGGATGCTCATGCAGGCAACTACGACCATAAAAATGTCGTAGGCGCGGCTAACGTGGTCGCCCGGCTTAGCCAGCTGCACTAATTCAAATATCCTGTCGCGCATGAATGCCTTCCAATTCAATGAAAACTAAAAGTAATTTACCGCAATTGGCGTGTTGGATTGTTATCAGAATGCAAAGCGTGCATTTTAGCCAGACGGGCGTTAACAGGCGCATCAAACAAAATACCCAACAATCCAAAACACACTCCCGCCGAAGCAGGAACCATACCGCCCTACCCTGCTTGCCAAAACGGCAACCCCGCTCAAACAACCAAAAAGCCACCGAGACGAAGAATCGCACTCGGTGGCTTCGAATTTAGCGGGCAAATGCTTAGGGGCGAACGCTTTCCATATTCTTGGGAGCAACCCTAAATGCATAGGCGCCTGCGCCCACGCATTCCGCAATACAAACAACAAGCAACGCCAGCGCACCAATGTAGCCGGAAACGCCAATAAGGGCAAACACCGCCATGGCTATACCAGGCAGTGCCACCGCGCCCAAGCCCCAAGCAATTGCAGAAAGGATTATCAGGTTCACGTCGGAACCTTTAAGGAAGGCCGCCTCATTTTCCCACCAAAGGTTGGGCTTCTTGCTGCCCTTCCCAAACATAACCAGGTCAACCACGGTAACAGGAAGAGCGAACGCCACAACCGTAAGCAAGGCCGCATCGAATGCGGTTCCCAGAACCAAAAGGCCAACCAGAACCAGCACAAAAACAGGCACGCGCGAAATTAGATATTGAGCAAAGAACTTCGCCTTGATATAAGCGCGCACATTCATAGGCATAGTGCGCATAAAGAAGAAATCTTCGCCATCACGGCCCAAAGCGAGCTTGAACAAATACGAGGAAATACAGGTGAAGAACGCAACGAACAGCGCGAGCGCCAAAAGCATCAAGTGCGAATTCGCGTCGATGTTGGCCGTTACCATGAGCTCGCGCACGTCGTTGAACATCTCGGCGTCGCGAAGGAGCATCATCACAACGCCCAAAACCACAATAACAAGTGGCTCCAGAATGGGCGAAACAACGAATTCCTGAAAGAAGGCAGGCACGCGAATGAGCAACTTGAAATCTTGCGAAAGGAAAGCTTTGAACTGCCCGCGCTGCTTCACTGCCCCAGCAAGCTCGCCTTCGGAATAGCGCTTATGGCTCTTCTTCCCCGCGCCGCCCTGCATTCCACGCACGCCTTCGAAGTACCACAGCTTGGCGAACAGGCCCATAACCGCAACGTATACCGCAGCCAAAACGTACATGCCAACCAGGCCCAGCAACACGTTGCCGCCGAACACCTGGGAAACCAAAAGCGTGGGAGCGCAAATTACCGCTAAGATGATGCCAACGATGCCGCCGCCCACCACTTCGCCCATGGAAGCCATAACAGCAGTTGCGGTAGAAGATTCGTGGGCGCCAATGCTAATGCCCGCCGCCACAAGTATCGAAGCAACCGTGGTAAGCACGCCGAACACACGAGCGAATTTGTCTTTATCGGCAGCAATGCGCGAAAAGCGCATAACGGGAATAACAATGATGATAAGCGCCAATGCCGTAGCAATTACGCACGGGATAAAAGCCAAAACCAGGGCCGCATAAGCTATAGGGTCGGCTCCGCGCCCCGCCAAAAAGCCAAAGCCGAAGGCAATCATCACAAAGTTGATAACCACCTGCGTAAGCATGAAATACGTCATCTTGGCGGCCATGATTACGAAAGGCGGAATGGGCAGCGCCAAATAAAAGCTCATGTCCTTAACGAAGTAGAGCATGTTCACAGCCTGGTAAAAGCCCATGATAACCACCATCAGCACAAGGCCGGCAACCATCATGAAGAACACCTGCATAATGCTCAGCGAAGAATCCGCCATGACTATGCCTGCGCCGAACAGCGCAAAGCACAGGAAGGCCAGAAGGACGCCAACCAGCACGCGCTTGGTAGACTTCTTCATCTTCTTGCCAGAGGCGCCCAGCAGCTGATCGGTTTCAAGCTCTTCATGCTCTTCGCCGCGACGAACAACGTTGAGCATGGTGCGGAACTGGGCGAAGTTGAAGCCGCCCATGCTATTCAGCCTCGCCTTCGCTTGCAGCAAACGGAGAATCGGCGCTGGTAAGCTCCAGGAACATTTCTTCCAACGAAGCATCATTCTTGAAATGCTGACGCATTTCCTCAACCGTGCCCACAAACAAGAGCTTGCCGTGCGCGATAATGCCCACGCGGTCTACCACCTTTTCGGCAACATCCAGCACGTGCGTGCTGAACAGCACCGTTTTGCCCGCATCGGCATGCTTGCGCATAGACTGCTTCAGCAGCCAAGATGCCTTGGGGTCAAGGCCGGTCATGGGCTCGTCGAGCACCCACACATCAGGGTTGGGCAGAAGTGCGCCCATAACCATCATCTTCTGGCGCATGCCATGAGAATAGCTGCGAATCTGGTTGTCCAACTCTGCGGCCATGCCGTAGCCTTCGGCCAGCTCGTTGATGCGAGCGGCACGCTCTTCGGTAGGCACACCATAGACATCAGCAATGAACTGCAGGTACTCGCGGCCCTTCAGGCGCAGCAGGTGGTCGGGCGAATCGCTCACATAGCAAAGGTGGCGCTTGGCTTCGGTGGGGAACTTCGAAACATCGATCCCATTGATTTCAATGGAGCCTTGCGTTGGGTCAAGGATGCCTACCAGCATGTTGAGCGTGGTAGACTTGCCAGCGCCATTGGGGCCCAGCAAACCGAAGATTTCCCCATCCTTGATTTCAAGCGAAAGATCCTTGACGGAAAAGCTGTTGCCGCCATCGTAGGACTTGCTTACGTTTTTGATGCTGATCATAGAAGCCTCTCTATTTTGTACAGGCAAAGCGCCCGCGTTTGTTTCAGGAAAACATTTTCCTATATATGCAGTGCTTTTGGTACAGGTCAACCAAATTTAACAGCACAAACGTCAAGGCAAAACCACGCGCTTTATTCTTGGTGAGCCAAACCCAACCCAAGCCCCCATATAGAAACAGCAGGATCCAAGAACATCGGCTCACCAATGTTTGAAGAAGCAAAAGGCTGCGCCAAAAACAAACCCAACAAAAACGTGCATGGTAGAATCCTTGGCATTGATTCCACCAACCTGAAAGGGCGCTTCATGAGCGAACCCATTGCAACCAACGAAACCAGTTCTAAGCAGGCAGGCACCCCTGCCCCCAACCAAACCACAATCCCACAGGCAAACGCTTCCACGCCCCAGCAACCGGGCAGCCAACAACCCGTTACCGCTCAACCCTCCGCGGCACAGCCCAGCGCACAGCAGGCTGGCAAGCCCAAACGCACATTCAAGGACTACGCCCTGAAGGGCATTGTTTCCACCTGCGTCATTGCCCTTGCCTTCCTAGGCATT
>CAZQWR010000038.1:0-13140 GCA_964597085.1 uncultured Cryptobacterium sp. | reverse complement strand
CGTATGCACAAGAATGCCTCCCATTTCTCATGTCCAAGAAATGGGAGGCAGTTCAAAGCAGGGCGGTTTTAACCGTCGGGAAACCCAAAATTTCGGGCTGCGGGCTTGGCCGAATGCTCAGCCAAGCAGAGCCACGGCGTTGTTTAAGCGAACACGCAGAAGCGCAGCACCAGGTACGCGCAGCTGATGGCGGTGAACAGGATCATCAGCGGGAAGCCAACCTTGGTGTATTCCATGAAGGTGATGGGGTGACCGTACTTGCCCGAGATGCTGGCCAGCACAACGTTTGCCGAAGCGCCGATGAGCGTGCCGATGCCGCCGATGCAGGCGCCCAGCGAAACTGCCCACCAAAGGGGCATTACGTCCATGCCGGTGCTCTGCATGGTGGTGATGATGGGGATGAGCGTGGCAACCAGCGGAATGTTGTCCAGGAAGGAAGAGATGATTGCCGAAGCCCATACCAGCACGATGATGGTAACCATCATGTTGCCGCCGGTGGCATCGATGAGCGCATAGGCCATCATTTCGATGATGCCGGTTTCGGCAAGGCCGCCAACCACCACGAACAGGCCGGCGAAGAAGCCGATGGTGGCCCATTCAACGTCCATGAGCGTGTGCTCCACATCGGCGCGACCGATGATGAGCATGATGGCTGCCGCAGAAAGCGCTACAACGCTGGGCTCGATGTCCAGTGCGCCGTGCACAACGAATGCCAGCGCAACCAGCACGATCATAACCACGCTTTTCTTGAACAAGCCCTGATCTTGAATGGCCTCATGGGCATGCATGGCCATAACGTGGTCGCGCTTTTCCTGGGAAGCGCCCAGGTTGCGCCCATACATCACATAGAACAGGCCCAGGGAAACAATGAGGATAACGAGCACGGCCGGGCCGTCGTTGGCCAGGAAGTCGAAGAAGGTAAGGCCGGTTGCCGAGCCGATCATGATGTTCGGCGGGTCGCCGATGAGCGTTGCAGTGCCGCCAACGTTGGAAGCGATGATTTCCGTGATGAAGAACGGAACCGGGTTCACTTCCAGCATTTTGCACACGGTATAGGTAACCGGGCCAATAAGCAGAACCGTGGTTACGTTGTCCAAGAATGCAGAAAGAACTGCGGTGATGAGCACGAACAGCACCATGATGATCCAAGGGCTGCCCTTTGCCAGCTTCGCCGCGCGAATGGCCAGGTACTCGAATATGCCCGAGTTCTTTACCACGGCAACGAAGATCATCATGCCTACCAGCACGCCTAACGTGCCGAAGTCGATGTGCTCCACGCCGGTGTCGAACGATACGACGCCAGAGAGGATGAGGGCGACTGCGCCTGCGAGGGCAGCCGTGGTGCGATGCACTTTTTCGGAAATGATGAGTGCCATCACGACGACGAAGATGACGATCGCGATGATCTGAGCGGTTGTTAAGGCGATCATTCCGTAGTGCTCCTTTCTCTAAAAAGGGAACAGATGCGGTTTCTCGTCTTGAAGCACAGAGTCCCGGGTAACACACGTCCATTGCCTTTTTATTAGGCAGCGCCCCACTCTGGCGTACCGACTCCAAAAAAAGATCCGTCTGTGAAAGGTATTAGATTGAACGTGTTCTAGTCAAGCAACAAAAAGCAAACGGCAGAACATGGGGCTATCTTTATGCGGCAGAACGCCATATTGCCCTCATTGCAATACCCTGTGTTTCATTTGCTTTGGTAATGAAAGTCATTTGCCATAGTAATTAACGGGAAGGTAACGCCGCATTTCAGCATTCACAAGCCTTAAAAATTGTCGAACGTATCAATTTGACCAATAGGTCTATAAGTTTCGATAGGATTGGCAAATTATATTCAGGAAAACTATCTATAACGTGTTCAAACTGAATTAGAACATGTTCATCGGTTGGACAATAATCGGTCGTGGACTTAAGCGCTGTGCATTGTCCATCGGGGGATCGGACAACAGCGCGGCAGTTCTTAGTAGGGACCATCTTCATGGGACTTCGGGAATTTGAGGGATTTCCGTTTGGCTTAGTTGTTCGCTGAGCGTCCAACAGCCAAGTGAAGCAGAACTCCAAATCAAATTTCTTAGTCTATTGAAGGCGCTGGGCAAGCAAGCGTGCACATGCGAGCCGGGTGCAATCAAAAGAAGGAGGAGTAAGATGGTCGATTTTATTTTTGCGCAGGGATGCGCAAGAGGAGAGAGGGGCTAAGCAATGGCAATGCTTAAGCGTGAATTCGGTGGAATTCAGCCATGTTGGAAAATTGGCCTATTCCGTATTCGTCTGCCGTTCATCCACTTCAAGATCTCGCCGCCCGAGGTTGTAACCGGCCTCATGAACGCTTGTACTTCTTACGGCGCTCTGGCTGTTCTTATCAGCACCCTGGGCCTTGATCCTGCAGTAGCATGGGCACTGGTTGTATTCGAAACGGGTATGTACACCCTGAACTGGCTGCTCGGTGAGCCTTCCATTTGCGGTTGGATTACCCCGGCAATGGCCATCATCGTTGTGTTCCTGGAATCTTTGGATCCCGGCGTTGCACGACTTCAGATGCTAACAGCTATTCAGCTTGAATTGGCGGCCTTGTTCATAATCTTGGGTGCAACGGGCTTGTCTAAGAAGCTCAACACGATGGTACCTCCCGCTATCAAGGCAGGTATCGTTATGGGCGCTGGCGTTAACGCCGTAGCTGTTCGCCTGAAGGAGGGCGGCGCAGTTGACACCGTTACCATCGGCTGCCTCGCTGGCCTGGTAGTAGTGTTCATGCTCATGTTCTCTAAGCGTGTTCGCAAGTACATGGACACCAACCGTTTCGTTGCCATTCTTGGTAACTACAGCTTCCTCTGGGCAGTTATCGCACTGCTCGTAGCAGGCGGCTGCGCAGGCGAGTTCAACTTCCAGTGGTCTGGCGAAATCATCAAGGTTCCTGACTTTGGTCTGCTGTTCACCACCGTATCGCCTTTGTTCATCGGATTTGCTTCCGATCCCACCGTTTGGGTACAGGCCTTCCCGTATGCAATTGTTGCATGGGTTATCGCTTACGGCGACTTCGTAACCGTTCAGCAGCTCGGCCTGCAGGCTGCCCGCGACGACGAGTACATCGAGTTCGACCCGAACCGTACCAACGTTATCTGCGGTCTGCGTAACCTTCTGCTTTCGCTGTTCGCTCCCTACCCGGCACTCGCTGGCCCGCTGTCCGCTCCTTACTGCGTAGCAACCTATGCTCGCTATAAGCAGTCCGGTCGTCAGGGCATGGACTCCATCTACGATGGTTCTGGTACCAACCTGATCTTCACCGTTGTTGGCCTGTTCGTTTATCCTCTGTACGAGGCATCCCTTGCAGCATCTTCGGCACTGCTCGTAGTTGTACTGCTCATCCAGGGCTGGCTCTGCGCACAGATCGCCTTCGGCCTGGTACGCGACGATCTTGATAAGGGCATGACAGGCATGATCGCAGGCTTCATCGTAGCCCGCGGCGGCGGCGTCGGCTTCTTGGCCGCAATCGTCCTCTACCTGCTTGTCTCTGACAACCAGAAGATCCGCGAGGACTACGCCTACAACAAGGAGCTCCAGCGTATCGAGGATGAGGAGACTGAGCGTCAGCTCGAAGCTCTCCAGGCTCGACTGGCAGCTGCTAAGGCAGGTCAGAAGAGCTAAGCATTCGGCTTGGTTCGAAACCAAACAGGACATATGTCCCATTCTGAAGCCCTAAGCTTTGGATGAAGGGGGACCGGGGTGCACGCTCCGGTCCCTTTTTGTTGTTCCTGGAGAACCATTCTTCCTGCGGCAAGAATCGCGAGCGCGGGCGGTATGCCTGGCTGGCTCGGGCGGGCTTCCTTCGGTTTTCTTCGAAAGAAATTTTTGAATTAGCGGTTGGCATAGCGAAATGATTCGACGCATGGTTCAGGGCATCCCGGAATCTCTGCTCGAATACCTGGGGCTATGCCTTTTTATTTCTTTCGAAGAAAACCGCGCCCTTTACGAGCCACCCAGGCATACCGCCCGCGCTCGCGATTCTGTGTGATTCTTGGCTCTTATTCGCGAAAGGCAATATTTGTTTGGGGAATCGGAATAAGAGTTGGCGGGTTGCAAGGTGTGTGCTCCCGTATAATTGAACGCGTTCTAACGAATGAAGGAGTTCTTATGGGCAACAACATTAACGACCTTCGCAGTGCCCTTGAGTTTCTGCAGGGTATTCCCGGCCAGCTGGTGGAAACCGATGTTGAGGTAGACCCGGCTGCAGAGCTTTGCGGTGTGTATCGTCATGTGGGTTCTGGCGGTACGGTGCCCCGCCCCACCAAAGAAGGCCCAGCAATGATATTCAACAACGTTAAGGGGCACCCGGGTGCTCGTGTTGCCATCGGCCTGCTTGCCAGTCGCAGCCGCGTTGCCAAGCTGCTCGATGCCGACCCGCGCCGCCTGGGCTTCCTGCTCAACGATGCCGTGCTCAATCCTATTCCGCCGGTAGAGGTTCCCGCCGAAGAAGCTGTGTGCCAAGAAGTAGTGCATTATGCCACCGAAGAAGGCTTCGATATTCGCAAGCTGGTGCCGGCTCCCACCAATACGCCGGAAGACGCAGGCCCCTACATTACCTTGGGCATGTGCTACGCTTCCGACCCTGAAACGCATGTTTCCGATATCACCATTCACCGCATGTGCCTGCAGGGCCCCGATGAGATTTCCATTTACATGGTGCCGGGCGCCCGTCACATTGGCGCGTTCTACGAAAAGGCCGAAGCTATGGGCAAGCCGCTTCCTATTTCTGTGAGCATCGGCGTAGACCCGGCCATTGAGCTGGCCACTTGCTTCGAGCCGCCCACGACACCTATGGGCTATGACGAACTCAACGTTGCCGGCGCCTTGCGCGGCCAGGCTGTGCGTATGGCAAAGTGCCTTACCGTGAACGAGCGCTGCATTGCCAACGCCGAGTACGTTATTGAAGGCGAGATTCTGCCCGGCAAGCGCGTTGCCGAAGATCAGAACACCAACACGGGCAAGGCCATGCCGGAATTCCCTGGGTACACCGGCCCTGCCAACCCTTCGCTTCCTATCATCAAGGTGAAGGCGGTAACCACGCGCAAAAACCCCATCATGCAAACTTGCATCGGGCCTTCCGAAGAGCATGTGAGCATGGCGGGCATTCCCACCGAGGCAAGCATTATCCAAATGGTTGAAAAGGCCATGCCCGGACGCTTGCTCAACGTGTACTGCGCTTCTCCTGGTGGCGGCAAGTATATGGCCGTTATGCAGGTCAAGAAGAGCATGCCTTCCGACGAAGGCCGTCAGCGCCAAATGGCATTGTTGGCGTTCTCTGCGTTCAGCGAGCTGAAGAATGTGTTCCTGGTTGATGAAGACGTTGACCCGTTCGACATGAACGATGTGCTGTGGGCCATGAACACCCGCCTGCAGGGCGACCAGGACATTATTACCATTCCCGGCGTGCGCTGCCATCCGCTGGATCCTTCGAACGATCCGGACTTCAGCCCCAGCATTCGTGATCACGGCATTGCCTGCAAAACCATTTACGACTGCACGGTGCCCTACGATTTGAAGGACCGCTTCCATCGTTGCAAGATCATGGATGTGGATCCGAAGCACTGGCTGCCCGATTTCGAGGCCTAGCATGGAGCGCATCGTTGTTGGCATAACGGGCGCAAGCGGCACGCACTTGGCCTGCCGTTTTATTCGCCAGCTGAAGGAATATACCCAGCTTGAAGTGCATGTGGTGGCAACCGATAGCGCGCGCCTTACCGCAAGCTACGAAGAGCCGCAGCTGTTCGAGGAAACGCTGGCGCTTGCCGATTGCGTGCACGGCAACGAAAAGCTGGGCGAAAGCATTGCCAGCGGAACCTTCCGCACGGTGGGCATGGTGGTTGTTCCCTGCAGCATGAAAACGGTTGCGGGCATTGCCACGGGTTATAGCGATAACTTGTTGCTCCGCGCTGCAGATGTGACGCTTAAGGAGCAGCGCCCGCTTGTGTTGGTGGCTCGCGAAACGCCCATGAGCGCCATTCATTTGCGCAACATGAGCACACTGGCAACTATCCCTGGCGTTACGCTCATGCCGCCTATGATGACGTACTACCATAACCCTAAAACCATCGACGATATGGAAGACCAGCTTATAGGTAAGATCTTCGACAGGTTTGGGCTGGAGTATCCGCCGCTGAAGCGCTGGTCGTAAGCAGTGCGTTCTGCAAAGCAAAGCTAATGGCTGTCGGCATTGAGCCGGCGGCCTTTTTGCGTTAACGAAAGCTTTACCGGGTTTACCAAAAGGCTACGTTGCGGGCGGGGTGCAGAGGGTGCTGCGCGGTATAATTTCTGTACAGAATGCATGCAGGACAAGTGGGATAGGGGGTCCCTATGTTCGAGACTGCTACGCATCATTTCTTAGAGGGCGAAGGCGGCGTTCCCATCCACACCGTGGTTATGGGCGAAGGGGAGCCGCTGCTGCTTTTGCATGGGCATCCGGAAACGTACCTTATGTGGCACAAAGTTGCCGGTGAGCTTATGCGCAACTTCACCGTGGTGCTGTGCGACTTGCGCGGTTACGGCGATTCGGGAAAGCCCGAGGGCCTGCCCGATCACAGCACGTATTCCAAGCGCACCATGGCCGCCGACTGCATCAAGGTAATGAGCCAGCTGGGGTATGAAGAGTTCAGCATTATGGGCCACGACCGCGGTGCGCGTGTAGGGTACCGCTTGGCGCTGGACCACCCGGAATGCGTGAACAAGCTGGTGCTGCTGGACATCGTTTCCACTTACGACATGTATGCGCTCAGCACGGCGGAGTTCGCCAAGGCGCTGTTCCATTGGTATCTGCTTACGCAAGACGAGCCCTTCCCGGAAGATCTCATTCTTTCCAGCCGCAAGATGTACTTCCGCAATGCGCTGCACATTGGGCGCTACAACTCCGAAAACGATACTTCCGCCGAGGCATTCCCGCCCGAGGTGTACGAGGAATACCTGCGTCATTACAACGTTGAGAGCATTCATGCCATTTGCGAGGAGTACCGCGCGGGCGAAAGCATCGACCGTTTCATGGATGCGAAAGATTTGAAGGCCGGCAACACCATCAAAGCGCCCACGCTGGTGCTTTGGGGCGAAAACGGCTTGGTGGAAAAATTCTTCGACCCCTTGGCCTGCTGGAGCCATTTCTGCGAAAACGTGCAGGGTTGCAGCTTGCCGTGCGGGCATTTTATTCCCGAGGAGGCGCCGGTGCCCATGATGGCCGAAGTGCAGAAATTCTTGCTTTAAGGGCTCGGTAGCGCCCGCTGGCTGCCGATAGGAGGCAACAACCAGCGAAGGGGGGAGCCCGGAGCGCGTGCATTTGCTGGAACAAGAAAAGCCCCTGAACAGGGGAGCGGGTGTGTCGAGCGCCCCTGCGCACCCCAAACGCGGGCAGCGGCTATAATCTTCCAAAAGCAAGTTTAAGGAGCTGGCATGAGGGACGGATTCATCACGGTTGCGGCGGCAACCCCCAAGGTTGAAGTGGCAGATTGCAGGGCGAATGCGGAGGCTATTCTTTCGTGTATTTCGCAGATGCAGGCTGCTGGTGCCAAGGTGATGGTTCTGCCCGAACTGTGCATTACCGCCTATACCTGCAGCGACTTGTTTTGGCAGCAGAAGCTGCTCGATGAAGCCGAGGGAGCCCTGGCACAGATTGCGCAGGAAACCGCCAATGTTGATGCCCTCATTTTTGTGGGCCTGCCCCTGCGCCATGTAGGCAAGCTGCTCAACGTTGCTGCCGCGCTGGCTCATGGCAAGGTTCTTGGCTTTGTTCCCAAGGTGAACCTGCCTGCTTACAACGAGTTCTACGAAACGCGCCACTTCACTGCTGGTGCGGTCGATATGGGCACCAAAATGTTTGCAGGCGAAGAGGTGCCTGTTGGCACCAACTTGCTGTTCACTTGTGAAACCGTGCCGGATCTTGTGGTTGCAGCCGAGCTTTGCGAAGACTTGTGGGTTCCCAATCCGCCCAGCATCGGCCATGCGCTTGCCGGCGCCACAGTGCTGTGCAACCTTTCTGCCAGCGACGAAATGGTAGGCAAGAACACCTACCGCCGCAGCTTGGTTTCCAATCAATCGGCCCAGTTGGTTTCTGCCTACATTTACGCTACGGCTGGTGAAGGCGAGTCCACTACTGACTTGGTGTTCGGCGGGCAGAACCTCATTGCCGAATATGGCGGCGTTTTGGCCGAGTCCACCACGTTTGAAAACGAAATCACGGCGGCCGATGTCGATGTTGCCCGCTTAGCAGCCGAGCGCCGCCGCATGAGCACGTTCCCTGCTGCCAACGCCGAAGGCTACCGCACAATTCCCTTCGCCATTGAGGTGGAAGAAACCCAGCTCACGCGCACCTTCGATGCCGACCCGTTTGTTCCTGCGGACCCTGCGCAGCTGGCGCACCGCTGCGAGGAGATTCTGAGCATCCAAGCGCTTGGCTTGAAGAAGCGCCTTTCCCATGCGCACGCAAAGAGCGCCGTGGTGGGCATTTCGGGCGGCTTGGATTCCACGCTGGCGCTGTTGGTAACCGCGCGCGCCTTCGACATGCTGGGTATGCCGCGCACGGGCATTGTTGCCATTACCATGCCGGGTTTTGGCACCACCGATCGAACCTACAACAACGCGCTTTCCATGATTCGCTCGCTGGGCGCCACGCTGAAGGAAATTCCCATTGCCGCGGCGGTTACGCAGCACTTTGCCGACATCGAGCACGATTCAAGCGTGCATGACGTGACCTACGAAAACAGCCAGGCGCGTGAGCGCACCCAGATTCTTATGGACGTTGCCAACCAAACGGGCGGCTTCGTGGTTGGCACAGGCGACCTTTCCGAGCTTGCGCTCGGCTGGGCCACCTACAACGGCGATCACATGTCTATGTATGCGGTAAACGCTTCGGTGCCGAAGACGCTGGTGCGCCATTTGGTGCGTCACTATGCCGACACCTGCGGTGATGCCGAGCTTTCTGCTGTTTTGGCCGATGTTCTGGACACTCCGGTAAGCCCTGAGCTGCTTCCGCCGGAAGACGGCAACATCTCGCAGAAAACCGAAGATTTGGTGGGTCCCTACGAACTGCACGATTTCTTCCTGTATCAGATGCTGCGCATGGGCTTTGCGCCAGGCAAGGTGTATCGATTGGCCAAGATTGCCTTCGCCGGCCGCTACAGCAACGAAACTATTTTGAAGTGGCTGCGAACCTTCTACTGGCGCTTCTTTGCCCAGCAGTTCAAGCGCTCGTGCTTGCCCGATGGCCCTAAGGTGGGCAGTGTTGCGGTTTCGCCGCGCGGCGATTTGCGCATGCCCTCCGATGCTTGCGCCCGTGCTTGGATCGATGAGGTTGCAGCCTTGCAAGCGTAGGTTGTCGGTTTCTGCGGTCGTGTGCAGCCCGCTGTTTTTGCAGATGGGATTGCACGCGCTAGCAGGCGTAGATCGCTGGTTTTTTGCGAATGCGGTCGCTGCCTTCGATGGCGTAAGCTGTGTGCGCTGGCGTGCCCCTTTGCGAGCGCCGGCTGTATTTTTGCGGGAATGAGCGTTCGCTGCTTGCCCGCAAATCCGAAAACCAACCAACAAGCAAAGCGCCCTTGCCAATCGTTTCGGCAAGGGCGCTTTGGGTTTTTGCAAAGCCGACCTGGGCGCTTAGCTCACCTGGCCTTTCAAGTATTTCTCTTCGATAGGGGTGCCGAAGTCGCGGTTGGCCAGCTGCTCGTTGGCGAAGCGAACGAAGGCGCGAGTGGTTTGGTCAAGTGCTGCAGTTTTGCGGTACGTCATCGAAACCAGATGGAACATGCCTTCAAATTCCTTGATGGGCAGCGTTTTGGTACCGGGGAAGGGGATGTCTTCCACGACATCGAGCATGAGGGCGATTGATCTGTCGTCGGAAAGCAAAAGCGACATGGCGCCGATTTCGTTGGCGAAGCGCTGCTTGAATGCCAAGCCATGGTCGCTGAACAAGCCTTCAAACAGGCGGAAGGTGAACTGCGAAGAAGCCTGGTTGTAAGAAATGAGGTTGCTCTCATGTTCGTGCAGGTCGTCGAGCGTAATAACGTCTTTGGAAGCCAGCGGGTTGTTCTCGTTCACTGCGGCAACCACGTTCTGCGTGGTGAACTGCATGGTTTCCATGTCGGGTAGGTCGGGCACGTAGGTGCAGAACGCCACGTCGAATGCGCGTTCGCGCAGGCCAGTGAGCGATTCTTGGGTGTTGGTAACGGAAATGTCGAAATCAACCGGGGCATCGTAGTTCTGGCGGAAGGCGTTCAGGAATTCAGGAAGCTGGTTGCGCTGCACCGATTCGGTGGTGGCAATGCGCACGGTGCTCTTGTGCTCGGCGCGGTCGGCCATGGCGCTTACTGCGCGGTCTACCTCTGAAAGCGCCACGGCAATGTGGCGGTTGAACTCCTGTCCGTCATCGGTAAGGTGCACGCCGTTCTTGCTGCGCTCAAACAGCACCACGCCCAGCTCCTTTTCCAAGCTGGAAATGGAAGTGGAAAGCGCGGGCTGGGTGATGAACAGTTCCTTTGCGGCGCGGTTGAAATAGCCCACCTGGGCAAGTTTTCTGAAGTAGTACAGCTGTGAGAGGTTCACGGCAATCTCCCCTTTGATTGGATCGTGATGGTTGGTTTGGGCGTTTGCCTTGGTTATTCGGTGTCTACAAAATCAGGGCGCTCGTAGGCGGGCGCTTTGAATTTTAGCAAGAAATCGATGAAAGCCTGGGTTGCCGGGTTCATGGAATCCTCTTCCCTTCGCGTGAGCGAAATGGGGTAGAACTCTTTGGATCCGGGCACGTCAAGCGGCAATATCACCATATTCGAATCGGCTGGCAAATTGGACGTGAGCATGGTGAGCGCCACGCTTGATTCGTGAACGGCCAGTGCGCCCAATATCACCTCGTCTTCGTAATTGCGCACCAAGGTGAGCTTGCTGAGCGGCGCGTTGGTGTTGCGCAGGAAGGTTTCCAGCACCTCGCCGCAGGCAATGCCGCGGCGGTAGGTTATGACGGTGTGCCCCACCAGGTTTTCGTAGCGCACCTTCTTGAGCGCCGCCAGCGGATGGTCGCGGTGCACGGCTACTACTAGGCGCTGGTGGAACAGCGTGGTGCAGGCAATGCCGGGGCGGTGCGTGGGCCCGGCAATTACCAGGTCGCAAACTCCCTGCTCAAGCTTGTCGTTCAAAGGCGCGGTTTCGCCTTGCAACACGTGGAATTCGGTTTTGTCGCCGAAGGTGCTGCGGAATTTCTGCATGGCGGCGGGCAGGTAATGCGAGCGCACGGTGGCGATGGCACCCACGTTTATGGAGCCCGAAAGGCCGCCATGGCGGCGGTCTATCTCGGCAACGCCGCGGTCGATGGAGGCCAGGCCTTCGGAAACGTACTTCAAGAACACCTTGCCGTCGTCGGTGAGTTGCACGTTGCGGCCCACCTTGCAGAAAAGCGAGCAGCCCAGTTCGCGTTCCAGTGAAGAAATGGAATGCGAAAGGGCGCTCTGCGAAACGTGCAGGCTTTCAGCCGAGCGCGTGTAGTGCTCGGTTTTTGCCAAGTGGCAGAAATACGTTAGTTGAGCAAGGTTCATAGCCCCTCCTTGCCAAGTTGGTTAACGCGCACAGCCCCTTCAGCTGGGCTTTCCCTCGCATGCGCGGCGCTCATGAAAATATATGAGCGCTGTTCATATATTAGCCCATCATCCATCAGATCTTTGCGGCAGACGCAAGATTGATGTTGGGATACCTTTGGTTTGCGGGGCGAAAGCCCCGAGGGAAGCATGTTTCGGTGCTTGCTCAGTAGCTATTGAGGAAGGCGCATTTGCCGCAAGGTTTTATCCTTTCGACGCAAGCGAGCCGATAGGCATAGCAGGCAAGCCGAATAAAGGAGGGAACCATGACCAAGCTGCCTTTGGAAGTTGGCGACAGCTGCACATTCACCAAAACCGTGAGCGAATCGGACGTGTACCTGTTTGCGGGCGTAACCGGCGACTACAGCAAGATGCATATGAACGAGGCCTTCGCTAAAACTACGAAATACGGCACGCGCATCGTTCATGGCGTGCTCACTTTTGCATTCGGTAGCACGGCTTCTACCCTTATTCAGGAAAAGTACCAGTCACCCATTCCCAGCGCTTCGTATGGCTACGACCATTTGCGCTTCACCGCGCCGGTGTATTTCGGCGACACGCTCACTGCAACCTACACGGTTGCCCGCGTGGACGAAGGAGCCATGAAAACCTATGCCGATGTGGTAATTACCAATCAGGACGAAACAGTGGTGTGCGTGGCCACGCACATCTTGAAGTTCTTCGCACCCGAAGAATAGGAAGGAAACGCCATGAGTGCACCATATATTGACCATACCGCGGTTAAAGTTCGTGATTTCGAAGGAGCGCTGGCCTTCTTTACCCAGGTGATGGGTATGGAAATAACGCTTACCGACCCAGCCAGCGGCGAAGAGCCCTTGGCTCAGGCTTGGGTGGGCGGCATCCAGCTCCAACGCGATGGGGAAGGCGGCGGCTCCTACCAGGGTGATGTTTCGCACATCGGTTTGGTGGCTGACGACGTGGATTCATTGCTGGAAGCCGTGTACGAAGTTGAAGGCGTATGCCAGGCGCCGGGCAAGCCGCGCAATTGGTTCATTACCCCGTTTGGGCTGATGCTGGAAATAAACAAGAGGGAGGCATAGCCATGAAGGTATGCATTCTGGGAACCGGCTCGCTGGGCAGCACCATTGGCGGTGCGTTGGCGGGCGCAGGAAACGAGGTTCATTTCGTGGGCCGTGCGCCGCACATGAGTGCGGTGAACGAAAACGGCCTGGTGATGGTTACCCCTACGGGCGAAGAAGTGGTGCATCCGCAGGGGCACACCACGCCCGATGGCATTGGCCCGTGCGATTTGGTAATTGTGCTGTGCAAGGCCTTCGACACTGCCCAAACCATGGAAGAGGGCAAGGAACTGGTTGGCCCCAACACGGTGGTGATGTCGCTGCAAAACGGTTTGGGCGCAGAAGACGTGCTGTGCGAATGCGTGGGCGTTGAGCATGTTATCGGCGGCAAAACCTACATTGGCGGCATGCTGCTTGAGCCGGGCCGAGTGCAGGCAACCATCCCCGGCAAAGATACGTTCATCGGCGAGTTGGGCGGCAGCGTAACCGAGCGCACCCAGGCCATTGGC
>CAZQWR010000037.1:12270-13831 GCA_964597085.1 uncultured Cryptobacterium sp. | reverse complement strand
CAAGCCGGCTTCAACCTGCGTGCCAAGTTCAGCATCGCGAAGATTATTCGCGCGAGCATAAGCAGTAGCCAAATTCTCGAACGCCTCAGGCTCATTGCTACGGGCAGATTCAAGAGCCTTAACACGATCGATGAACTCAACAGGCTCCTGAACACCAGCGGCAAGAACAGCATCAATGGCGTCGGGGTTGCTGCCAGCATCACGCACCATTACCTTGGTACGCGTAACAAAGAACTCAACAACCTGCTTGCGCACCTCGTCGAAGTCAAATTCGATGCCCTGCTTCGCAAAGGACCCAAGGGAAACTTCGATAGCCGGCAGAAGCTCAACGTCAACGTCTTCGCATTGAAGCATGGCGACGATGCCGATGGCGCTACGGCGAAGCGCAAACGGGTCGGAAGAACCCGTGGGACCTTGATTTACCGAGAAAAGACCGCAGACAGTATCAAGCTTGTCGGCAATGGCAACCACTTTGCCAACCGCAGTTTCGGGAACCTCGTCTCCGGCAAAACGTGGTCGGTAATGCTGCTCGATTGCCTGGGCAACCTGAGCGGTTTCACCGCTAGCAGCTGCATAATAGCTGCCCATAACGCCCTGAACACTGGTGAACTCGATAACGGCACTGGTTACCAAGTCGGCCTTGCAAAGGTGCGCTGCACGCTGAGCATCGGAGAGGTCCTGGCCTGCAAGGCCGCAATCGGTGGCAATGTGTTTAGCCAAGGCTTCAATGCGGGTGGTTTTATCAAGCACCGTACCCAGCTTTTCCTGGAAAACAACTTCGCCCAAACGACCAACATAGGCTTCCAGTGGCTGCTTGAGATCTTCATCGTAGAAGAACTTTGCATCGTACAAACGAGCGCGAACAACGCGTTCGTTGCCATCGATGATGGTTTCAGAGCAGGCAGGATCGCCGTTGCCCACAACAATAAAGCGATTGGTAAGTTTGCCAGCCTCGTCGTAGAGCGGGAAGTAACGCTGATGCATAAGCATGGCGTCAACGATGATTTCCTCCGGCACCTGCAGGAATTCCTTATCGAACGTGCCAACCAGAACGGTGGGATACTCAGCCAAGTTGGTAACTTCCACAAGTGTTTTGGGGGGCAGTACAGCCTTAAACCCAGTTTCGGCTTCCGCCTTGGCCACGCCTTCGCGGATTACCGCCTCGCGCTCTTCCTGGGAAGGAACAACGTAAGCGTTGCGAACAACGCCCAAAAGCTCGTCAGCGCTGGGAACCTCAAAGGGGCCAGGAGCCAAAATCCTATGACCGCGGGTAGAACGACCTGCGTCCAAACCTGCGAAATGGAAATCAACCACCTCGTTGCCGAACAAAGCCACAAACCAGCGAATGGGACGAGTAAAGTATTCAGACTGCGAACCCCAACGCTGCGAGCGAGGCCACGAAATACCACGAACAATGCCATCGAGCACGGAAGGAAGCAAGGTAACTACCTGAACCGAAGGAGTGCTGGTGCGGGCATAAACGTAGCCATCTTCAACAACCAACTCAGAAGCATCAATGCCTTTGCCACGAGCAAAGCCTTGGGCAGCTTTGGTAGGGTTG
>CAZQWR010000037.1:0-12260 GCA_964597085.1 uncultured Cryptobacterium sp. | reverse complement strand
GGTTGCCCTCTTCGTCAAAAGCAATCTTTGCAGAAGGGCCCTTGAAAACCTCGTTCTTTTCCTCGGTAGCGGCAGGAATGCCTTCAGCCACCACGATAAGGCGGCGGGGAGAGCTGTAGATGCCCACTTCACCATGAGGAATGGCCGCATTATCCAGCAGCGAGGGAACGAGTTTGCTCAGCTGCTTGACGGCATTGGCCAAGTCGAATGCGGGAATTTCCTCGGTACCGATCTCGAATGCGAGCGTGCGCTGCTCCATTGCTACTCCCCCTTCTTTTCAGAGTCTTCGCCCTGGGGCGTAACACCAACAACATGCTCAAGATAAGAAGCGCAGCACGCCTTTGCGATTGTGCGAACGCGAAGGATGTAGCCCATGCGCTCGGTGGCGCTGATTACGCCACGGGCATCCAGCAAGTTGAAAGCATGGGAGCACTTCAATACGTAATCGTAGGCAGGCAGCGGCAAGCCAGCTTCCAAAGTACGATGGCATTCAGCTTCGTAGCGATCGAATTCGCCAAAAAGCAAATCGGTATCTGCCACCTCGAAGTTGTATGCGCTGAATTCGCGCTCGTTTTCCAAGAATACATCGCCATAGCTGAACTGCGTGCCGTCAGCACTGCGAGCCCAAACCAAATCGTAAACAGAATCTACGCCTTGGATATACATTGCCAAGCGCTCCAGGCCATACGTGATTTCCGAAGGAACGGGACGGCATTCGAAGCCGCCAACCTGCTGGAAGTACGTAAACTGCGTAACCTCCATGCCGTTGAGCCAAACTTCCCAACCCAAACCCCAGGCACCAAGCGTTGGGCTTTCCCAGTCGTCTTCCACAAAGCGGATGTCGTGCTTTTCAACCTCAATGCCGATAGCGCGCAAGGAATTAAGATACAAATCCTGAACATTATCGGGCGAAGGCTTCATCAATACCTGAAACTGGTAGTAATGCTGAAGACGATTGGGGTTTTCACCGTATCGGCCATCAGCTGGGCGACGGCAGGGCTGCACATAGGCAGCTTTCCATGCATCAGGGCCAAGGCTGCGAAGAGTAGTTGCGGTATGGAAGGTGCCGGCACCTACCTCGTTGTCGTAAGGCTGCATAATTACGCAGCCCAAATCGGCCCAGTAGCGCTGAAGGCGCAGGATCATATCCTGGAACGTAAGCACCTGGTTTTCGTCAGACGCAGACGATCCCGCCTGGATGTTTGTCATGAATTCTCCTTGATCGTTAAACGATTGGTTTAATTTACGAAAGCAAGCCCACACGATTCAGGGGCCAATAGGTAACCACGGCTTTACCGAAAATGGAATTTGTGGGAATAGCGCCAAAATAGCGCGAATCAGAGGAGTTCTGACGATTGTCGCCCATCACCCAAACGCAACCGGTTGGTACCGTGTAAGGATACGAAATAGAAACGTTGCTCGCAGTGTTGGAAAGCGGGTAGGAATTGCCCTGCGTGTAGGTTTCGGTAAGCTTGACGCCGTCAACGTAAACATAGCCGTCCTTCAGGGAAACTGTTTGGCCCTCTGTGGCAATAACACGCTTAACCAGCACACGAGAAGAAACCTGTGGATCCGAGAAAACAACTATGTCACCGGCTTTTGGTGAGCTGAACTGGTAACTTACCTTTTCGGCAAAGATCCTATCACCCGTCATGATGGTGGTTTCCATCGAGCCGGAAGGCACTTCAAAAGGCTCGCAGATAAATGTGCGAATGCCCCAAGCCGCAGCAAGAACAACGACTATGCAGATGAGGAAGCTGAAGAAATTACGGATGATACCAGGTCGTTTTGCGCCTGCATGCTGTCCGGAATCCAAGTGTGCTCCCTCCCCTTTCAAGGGCTGTGGTGTTCTTATACGTTAATGTCCAATAATAAAGCAAATGGCGGAAGCCCGCCATAATCAGTGCTGGTGTTGTGAAGCCAAGAATTCCTTTTCTTTCTGGGAAAGGTTGGCGCCTTCCAGTAAGTCTGGACGCCATTTCTGAGTACGCAAAAGGCTCTGCTCGCGTCGCCAGGCCCCAATCTTGGCATGATGACCTGAAAGCAGGATTTCCGGAACGTCCATACCGCGATAACTGGCTGGGCGAGTGTACTGCGGGTACTCAAGCAAGCCATCGTAGAAGCTTTCATCTACGGCACTGCCCTCATCGCCCAAGACCCCATCGATGCGGCGAACAACAGCATCGATAACAACCATAGATGCAAGCTCACCGCTGGTAAGAACGTAATCGCCCAGCGAAATAACCTTATCCGCCAGCGTATAAGCACGCTCATCAATGCCTTCATAATGCCCGCAGATGAAAAAAAGGTGGTCTTGCTTTGCGAGTTCCAATGTCATTGCATCGTTGAACTGCTCACCAGTAGGCGAAAGGAATATCACATACGGCTTTTTCGGAGCTGCGGCAAAAAGCTCATCGGTAGCCTCAAAAATAGGCTCGCACTTCATTACAAGACCTTGCCCGCCGCCATACGGCTCATCATCGGTGGTGCGATGCTTATCGTGCGTCCAATTGCGCAAATCGTGAGCAGTAAAGTCCAAAAAACCCTTTTCCTGGGCAATGCGCATCATCGACTCATTCATTACCGAGTCATAGCACTGGGGAAATACCGAAAGCGTTTCAATCTTCAAGGAAGCTCAGTACCAATCTACAAGTCCAACAGCCCATCGGGCAGAGTCATGGTTACCGTCCGCTTGGCATCAGAAACCTCAACCAAAAACTCTTCAACCAAGGGAACCAAAAGCTCTTCACCATCAGTGCGCTTAACAATCAAAAGCGGATGAGCGGGGTTTTCCTGCATATCCAGGATTTCACCAACAAGACCCGCTTTGGGATCGTAAAGCAGAAAGCCCTCCAAGCCAGAACCCTGAAGCTGGTCAAAGCCTTCCGGCAAGCGGCTAGTGGGAACAAGGCAAAAATGCCCTTCCAGATTTTCGGCAAGGTTGCGATCGGTAATAGCGTCGAAGTACACCATGCGCTTACCGTTGCCCATCTCTACAACCTCTTCAACAACCGCGCTACGAACCATACGCAGAACCGGCGGTACAAAGGTTACCTCCATGCCCGGCTCAAGCAAAAAAGGAAGACCTTCCGTAGGCTTAACGGAAAGTCCTCCTTCATTGTTCTTAGCCTTCAAAAGGCAAGCGATATTGGTCCAAGAAACCATATGGGGCAAACGCCTATTCGTCGATAAGCTCGACTTCAACATCAAGATTGTGACGAGAGCCAGCCGCACGGGAAAGCGTGCGAATAGCCTTGATTACGCGACCCTGACGACCGATAACTTTACCAGCATCAGACTCGGCAACTCGGATCTCGATAAAAACCGCGCCGTCCTCGGCTTCGCTCGACTCGATGCTTACAGCATCAGGGTCGTCAACCAAAGGCATTACCAGGGACTCAACAAGCCCTGAGATATCTTCGCGCGAATCGGCCATGATACTAGGCGTTCTTGCGCTCTGCCTCGATGAGGCGTGCAACGGTATCGGTGGGCTGAGCACCGTTTGCAACCCACTCGTCAACCTTTTCCAGGTTGATCTTTACGGCTGCAGGAGTGGTGCAGGGGTTGTAGGAACCGATCTGCTCAATGTAGCGACCGTCGCGACGAGCGCGGGAATCTGCTACGACGATGCGATAGTAAGGTGCCTTTTTAGCGCCGTGACGGGCGAGACGAATCTTGACTGCCATTACAGTTGTTCTCCTTCTAAACTTCAATCCGACCCGTGCAAATGACCGACGGGTCGCAAAACAGCGATTATTGATACTACCTCTTAAAGGCAGAATCATCAAGCCCGCTCATCATGTCCTGCATCTTCTTCACATCGGAAAGGCGCATACCGCCCAATCCGGGAATGCCCATGCGCTGGTTGCGGCCCTTCTTGCCCTTCTTGCCTTTCTTGCCCTTCTTGCCCTTGCGATTGTATTGGGCTTCTTGGGCATTCATGATGGTGCGCATCATCTTCTTGGTTTCGGTGAACTGCTTCAGCAGCTGGTTAACCTGGAAAACCTTCACGCCAGCTCCTGCCGCCACGCGAGCCTTGCGCGATCCATTGAGGATTTCGGGGTGCTCACGCTCGCGCTTGGTCATGGAGCCGATGATTACCGCCATATCGTCCAGGGCGTTTTCGTTAACTTGACCTTCGCGCATAGCCTTGTCGCCACCAGGAAGGGCGCTGACCAGCTTCTGAATGCCGCCCATCTTGTTTACCTGCTGCTTCATCATAAGGAAGTCGTTCAAGGTAAGGTTGCCGCGCGCCATTCGCTCGGCTTCCTCCTGCTCAACCTCTTCAGCACGCAGCTTCGAAGCGCTTTCGATGATGCTGACCACATCGCCCATGCCAAGAATGCGCTTTGCCATTCTGTCGGGATGGAACCGCTCAAGCGAATCGGGCTTTTCACCTTGAGAGATGAACATGATGGGCTTGCCTGTGACTTCTTTGATGGAAAGGGCGCCGCCGCCACGTGCATCGCCATCCATCTTGGACATGATGACGCCATCAAAATCTACGCGCTCGGCGAAAGCCTGAGCAACGTTGACGGCATCCTGACCCGTCATGGCGTCAACCACCATGTAAATCTGATCGGGCTCGGTGGCAGCTTTGATGGCTTCGGCTTCGGCCATCATCTCTTCATCAACATGCAAACGACCAGCCGTGTCGACGATAACCACATCGCGAAGCGAGTCGATAGCATCGCGCACGCCTTCCTTGGCAATCTTCACCGGGTCTTGGCCTTCGCCGCGATAAACGCGAACGCCGATTTCCTCACCCAAGGTTTGCAGCTGATCGGCCGCAGCGGGACGGTAGATGTCGCAAGCCACCAAAAGCGGGTTGTGGTTCTGCTGCTTGAGCAAATAGGCAAGCTTAGCGCAGGCAGTGGTTTTACCAGAGCCTTGCAAGCCAACGAGCATAATGACGTTCGGGATTCGGCTGGAAAGCTGCAAGGGCGCACTTTCCTTGCCCAAAAGCTCGGTCAGTTCGTCAAGAACGATCTTGACAACATTTTGACCAGGAGTAAGGGACTCGAGAACCTCTGCGGTGAGGCATCGCTCCTTGGTTTTCTTGACAAAGCTTTTGACCACCTTGAAATTAACGTCAGCCTCAAGAAGCGCCATGCGGATTTCGCGCATGGCCGCATCAATATCCTCTTCGGTAAGGCGGCCCTTGCCGCGCAAGCCGGAAAAGATGGATTGAAGCTTGTCGGAAAGATTATCGAACATCTGCCATATCTCCAATCAGCGCACGCGCAAAGTCGTGTGCGTCGAAATCTTGCAAATCGTCTACGCCCTCTCCCACTCCGATCTTATAGATAGGCAGTTCCAATTCGTGGGAAATAGCAAGGGCAATACCGCCTTTAGCGGTACCGTCGAGCTTTGTGACAATGATGCCATCAAGGTCGAGCGCCTTGTTGAATTCGCGAGCCTGCTGCAAGCCGTTCTGGCCGGTAGTGGCATCGATTACCAGCACGGTATAAACAGGCATGTTAGCGCGCTTGCGCACAACGTTAACAACCTTCTGCAGCTCACGCATGAGGTCGTCGGACGTATGAAGGCGCCCAGAAGTATCGATAAGAACCAAATTGGAGTCATCAGCCTCGGCGCGCTCGATGGTTTCATAGCACACGCTGGCGGGGTCGCTGCCGCGCTCGCGCGAAACGATTGCCACGTTAGCGCGCTGCGCCCAAACCTCAAGCTGCTCAATCGCCGCCGCACGGAAGGTGTCGGCGCCGCCGAGCAGAACGTTACGACCCTGGGCGTTGTAAGCTGCTGCAAGCTTGCCGACAGTGGTAGTTTTCCCTGAACCGTTAACGCCAACGAAGAGCACCAACGAAGGGCTTTCTTCAAAGATGTTGGTTTCGGCCTCGGTAAAAGTGGAAGCCATCTGGTCGGTAAGCATATCGAAAACGGCATAGGCATCGGGCAAAGCCTTTCGCTTGGCCTGATCGCGAAGCTCTTCAATAATGCTATCGGCGGCAGATGCGCCGATATCGGCCAGAATCAGGGTTTCTTCCAAGTCGTCCCAGAAGTCCTCATCAACGTTCGGACCGCGATCAAGCAGAACATTCATCTGCTCCTTGAAACGGTCGCGCGAACGGTGAAGGCCCTCGTTGATTTTGTCGAAGAATCCCATTTAACCCTCCTTGCGGGTTGCTTTGTCGAGCTTTTGGCTGAGCACCTTGGTAATGCCGTCAGCCTGCATCGATACACCATACAGGATATCTGCCGATTCCATAGTACGGCGCTGGTGAGTGATCATGATGAATTGCGTATCGCCGCGCACCACATTGATGTATGCAATGAGCCTGCGAAGGTTCGTGTCGTCGAGCGCGGCCTCGACCTCGTCCAAAATGTAGAAGGGCGTTTGGCGAATACGGTACACAGCGAACAGCAAAGCCATGGCCGTCATGGACTTTTCGCCGCCCGAAAGAAGCGACATCTTCTTAACGCGCTTACCGATGGGCTGGGCATTCACATCAACACCGGTGTTTTCCAAATCATCTGGGTCAACGAGGGAAAGATGCGCCTGACCACCAGGGAAAAGCGTGCTGAAAATATCAGAGAAGTTTTCGTTTACCTGTTCAAAAGTCTTAATGAAGTCATCGCGCATTCGCTCATCGATAACATGAACAATGCGAGCGAGCGACTTTCGAGCCATGCGCATGTCCTCGAGCTGAGAGCTCAAGTACTCATAGCGCTTAGAAACCTCTTCGAATTCCTTTGCGGCATCGGGGTTGATGGCGCCCATATTCTTAATGCGGCGATCAAGGGATCCAGCTCGCTGCTCCGCTTCGGGTCGATTCTCCAAAGGTTCGAGCGCAAGAGCAGTCTCAAGTGAGGTTCCGCAATCTTCGGTAATAGCGTTGATGCCGGCTTCGACCTGAACCTCCAAACGGCCCTTTTCGATACGGACATCGGCAATGCGCGAGGATTGAGCCTCGAAACGGGAACGAACTTCGCGCGAAGCCTTGGTTGCCTGCGCAATCTGGTCGTGCAGACCGCGAGCAAATTCCTGCTCACTACGCGATTCTTGCTCCAGTCGGGCGGAAAGCAAAGAAGCTGCGTCCGACAACGAAGAAAGGGTTGCTAAAAGAGCATCGGCTCGGCCAGCCGCACCGCGAGCGATTGCAATGCGCAAAGTAGAGGCGGAGTCTTCACGTGCGGAAGAGGAAATCTCCTGCTCGCGCGTAGAAACCATGCGTTCAGAGTAAGCCTTGCGCTCGGAAAGGCGAGCCGTTTCAAGACGGGCGTCGCTAACTTTTTCGGAAAGCTGGACGATATCGCGCTTCAAAGGAGAAATGCGTTCTTCAATACTGGAAACCTTTTCCTTGTTAAGCTCCAAATCGGCATTGACCTGGGAAAGGTTGCGCTCAAGCTCATCGGAGTCGGGCTGGGCTTTTTCGAAGAACGCCTTGTTTTCCTGCTGTTCTTTCAAAAGACGCTCATGCTCCTGCTCGAGCTGGGCCAACCCGCTGGAAGCCTCTTCGGCATCGCGACGGGCCGATTCGCTTTGCCCCTTCAGGCTGGCCAGCTCTTCGGAGATCTTCAGTGAAGCCGTCTGCGCTTCTCGCAAACTTGCCTCGATACCTTCATTGTTGCTCTGGGCTTCATCGTAAGAAGCCTGCTGCTGCTCTTCGAGCTTCAGAGCAGCCTCCAGGGCACGGCGGCGAGCAAGGGCGTTGTTCTTGGCATCGGCCTCCGACATTCGAACAACCGAAACCTTGCCGTTTGGATATACGATGCACCCATCGGGCGAAGCGAAGCGAACATCGCAGGAAACAAGTTTTTTACTTGCAGCAAGGCTTTCACTCAACGAAGAGGTAAGGCAAACATCCCCCACAAGAGCGCTGACCTGCGCCGAATAAGCCTCCTCGAAAGAAAGCTCATCAATCAAACGCGGGTATCCAGATGACGATTTATCCGAAGAGACCTTTTCGGAAGAAACGGCAGAAACCTGACCGACTTCCTGCGATGCAAGAACCTCTTCCATCACATTCTGCAAATCATCCTCGGACTCAAGAAGCAATGCCTGCAAGTCATCGCCCAATAGAGCTTGAACAAGCGCATCCAAATGGGCAGGAGCGCTCACAACATGCGAAAGCAATGCAGCGCGCCTAGAAAGACCCTCGTTGGCATCAAGGGCCTTTGCCAATGCGGCATTGGAGTTTTCGCTGGCGCGCTCAAGCTCTTCCAGCGCAGCACGCTCAGCTGAAACCCTGGAAAGACCGCTGCGAGCGTCATCAAGCTCTTTACGGGCTTTATCGCGGGAAACCACAAGGGAATTCATTTTGCTGCGGGCTTCTGCATCGCGTTGACGCAACGAGGCCAAATTTGCCTCGAGCTCCTTAGCCACAGACTCAAGGGATTCGGCTTTAGCCCGAGACGAAGACAAACGCTCCGCAGCATCTGCAACATGAGCATCGATAACCTGTGCCCGAGCACGCTTTTCAGAAAGGTTTTCTTTCAAAGCCTGTTGGGTTGCCTTGATAGTTTCCTGCTTATGAACCAAAGCGCGCTGCTCGCTCATGAGCGTATCGAGCTCTTTTCGCAGATCGTTGCGCTCGTTAACGCGCTTGGTGTAGGCAATCTCCAAATCGCCACGAAGTTTTTCAGCCTGTTCTGATTCGGTGCGAGCCTTCTGTGCCGCTTCCTTAGCTTCTTCAAGCTCTTTCTGGGCGGCGTTTCGACGGACCCTTCCCTCTTCCACATATCGGGCAAGACGCTCAGCTTCAGAAAGGTAGCCGGTTCTTTTCTCACGGAGAAGGATATTCGTGGAGTTCAAGCGTTCAAACGCAGACTGAGCACGACGGTAATGGCTGTTAAGGTTGCTTTCTTCGGAGCTGCGATGCTGAAGCTTTTGCTGCAGCTCGTCCAAAGCCGCCTCTGACGATTCAAGCTCAACCTTCAGCAGAGCCTGCTGCTGCTCCAGGGAAGATTCGTTTTCGAGCAGCTCGTCCCAGCGCTTCTGAAGCTTGCGCAGATCGTCTACCGCAATATTGAGCTTCAAGCCTGCCAGCTCGGCAGCAAGCTGCTCATGCAGCAAAGCTTTCTTTGCCTTGCGCTCCAATGGCTTGAGCTGTCGCTCTACTTCGGCGGTGATGTCATTGACTCGGTCTAGATGAGCATCCATCTGGGCAAGCTTGCGCTCGCTTTTTGCCTTGCGCTCCTTGTGCTTAAGGATACCTGCCGCTTCTTCGATGAGCGCGCGCCTATCCTCTGGGCGCGAAGAAAGAACCGAATCAAGGTTGCCCTGGGAAATAATGGAATTGGTGCCCGTTCCCATGCCGGAATCGTGCAGGATGTCCAACACGTCCATACGACGCACAACGTTACCGTTGATAAGGTATTCGCTTTCACCGCTACGGTACATGCGGCGGCCGATGGAAACCTCGGCAAAGTCTACGGGAAGCGTGCCATCGGAATTATCAAGCAGCAGCTCAACTTCGGCAACAGAAACAGGTTTACGAGCAGAAGAACCAGCGAAGATCACGTCTTCCATGCTCTGACCGCGCAGGTTCTTGGCATTGCGCTCGCCCAGAACCCATAAAACCGCATCGGAGATGTTCGATTTACCAGACCCGTTTGGTCCAACAATAGCAGCTACGCCCGGCTCGAATCTCATAACCGTGCGATCGGCGAAAGACTTAAAGCCCTTCAAGGTCAGCGATTTGAGATACACCTGAACCCCTTACTGCTGTTGCTTCTTCTTTTGCTTGCGAGCCTTTTGCTCGGCCTGCTTACGGGCCTTTTCCTCGGCCTTGGCCGCCTTAATGGCAGCTTTGGCTTCGGCCTTGCGTCGCTTGTCTTCTGGGGTTTTTACCTCGAAGAACGACCCGAGGATTTCCAAAGCCGACTTTGCAGCCTGACTTTCGGATTCCTTCTTGGTGCGGCCAACGCCACGGGCGATAGACTTCATGCCAACGAAAACCTGCGTAACGAATGTCCTATCGTGCGGCGGACCCTGCGTTTCAACAAGGCGATACGTGGGGGTGATGCCGTCTTCCTGCAAACGCTCCTGCAAAACGCTCTTCGGATTTTCTGGCTCCTTGGCCATATCCTCGCTCATACGGACGATAAGCGTGCGTTCCACAAACGCAACCGCAGCATCAATGCCGCCATCCAAGTACAACGCCGCAACAAGCGACTCGTAAACGTTTTCAAGAGCGGAATGCAGCCCTCGCCTACCAGTACCACGTTCGGAAGAGCCGAAGAAGATAACATCGGAAAGCCCAAGCTCTTTGCCAACCTCGGAAAGCGAGGCGCCCGAGACTAGGGAAACCTTGATGCGCGTCAACCCGCCTTCGTCAAGATCGGGGAAGGTATGGTATGCGCAATAAGAGACAATGGCACCCAAAATGCTGTCGCCCAAAAACTCCAAGCGCTCGTAAGAATCACGAATGGAATGCCCCTCAGCTGCAGAGGGGTGAGTAAGAGCGGTTTGAAGCAAGCTGCGATCATTGAACTTATGGCCCAGAATGGCTTCTGCTTTGTTGAGGCGCTCAGTATGTTCCGGAAGTTCTTTCAATGCATCCTTGCTTTTCTGCGAATTTCAAACGTTTTGATTTTACTCCGAGCTGTTACGCCTGGTTAACTGTTCGCTCGATTATTCCCGAAACATCCAAACGAACAGTACGTGCCGTTACCAAAACGCCATTTTTGATGGCCTCTTCGTTAGAAGAGCCGTGGCCCACCAAGCAAGCGCCCTTTACGCCCAAAATAGGAGCTCCACCATAAGTATCGGCAGAAGTGGACTCTTTAAGCTCTTTCAGCCCACCCTTCATAGTGAGCGCGCCAAGCTTGGTGAGAGTGCTAGCAAGCATGATTTTCTTGATCTCGCCAAACAGCAGCTTGCTTACCCCTTCGATTGTTTTAAGGCAAACGTTGCCGGTAAACCCATCGGTAACATACACATCGGCCTTGCCGTTCATAATGTCGGAGCCTTCGGCGTTGCCAATGAACTGTGGAACCTGCTCTTTGAGCAGAGCAAAGGTTTCTTGGGCCATTTTGGAACCCTTGGTGTCTTCAGAGCCAATGTTCAAAAGAGCAACCTTAGGCTCGCCAACGCCAATGATCTTCTGAGCATAAGTAGAAGCCATCTGGGCAAACTGCACCAAATAAGCCGGCTTGCAGTCGGCATTAGCACCAACGTCGCACATAACCACAGGTTTTATTGGCGAAGGGATTATGGTGCAAAGAGCAGGACGGGAAACACCCTTGATACGGCCTACAACCAATGTGGCTGCAGCCAGGCAGGCGCCCGTAGAACCAGCGCTGAAGAAGCCCTGTGCCTTGCCTTCCTTCACAAGACGATTGCCAACCACCAAGCTAGAATCCTTTTTCTTGCGAACAGCATTAGCAGGATGCTCATCCATTGAAATTTCTTCAGTGGTGGGCTGTGCCGTAACGCGATCGTGCTTTTCAGCGAAAGGTTCTACAACACTGGCCGGACCACAGGCAATAACCTCAATATCGGCGTCCTGGGCCAAAGCGCGCTCAATGCCCGGCAATACAACGCTGGGGCCAATATCTCCGCCTAAAACGTCTACGGCGATGGTAACCTTCTGCGCCATGCGCTTCCCTTCAGTCTGCCCGGCTTAGCCGGATGGCTTCTACAACAAAAATCCCCCGGACGAAGCCGGGGGATTCAACTACTAACTAATGGCGTGCATTAAGCAGTCTGGATGACTTCGCGATCGCGATAGAACCCACAGTTGGGGCATACGCGATGAGGAAGCTTAGCTTCGCCGCACTGAGGGCATACAGAGCGGGAAGGCGAAGCGATTTTATCGTTTTCGCTCCTGCGTGCGTGGGTACGGGCACGACCGGTTTTACGCTTAGGCACTGCCATGATTAATCTCCTTCTATGCTGCAGGTAAACCTGAAGATCTCAATTACGCGATTACGCGAAAAAACATCCTAGCAAAGGTGCATTCACGAATCAAGTGAAACATTACAGGAATAGACAAACTATTCATCGAACTTTATGTTGCGCAAAGCGGCGAAGGGATTAGGGTGAAATTCATCCTCTTCCCCATCCTGCTTTTCGCAGGTACATTCCTCAGTATTGAGGTTTGCACCACAGCCAGCGCAAATGCCTTTGCACTCATCGTCGCACAATGGCGTATAGGGCAACTCCAAGGAAAGCGCCGCCAAAAGCAAAGGCGAAAGATCGATTACATGATCTTCCCCAAGAAGCTCGTACTCTTCCTTTTCCTCATCGGTGAGCTCAACGTCGGAATCGGGAATTAGGAAGTAACCTTCAACTT
>CAZQWR010000036.1:0-13978 GCA_964597085.1 uncultured Cryptobacterium sp. | reverse complement strand
CGCGTCTTCCAAGGTATGGGCGAACACGGTTACGCAGTCTAGGCTGGCGCACGCGGGCACCACGCCCTTGGTGCTCCATTTGCCCAGTGCGGGCTTGAACCCAACCAGGTTGTTCAACGCTGCCGGCACGCGGCCGCTGCCTGCGGTATCGGTTCCCAGGGCAAACGCCGCCATTCCCAGCGCCACGCTTACGGCCGAGCCACTGCTGCTGCCACCGCTTATAAGCTCGGGCTTCAGCGCGTTGTGGCACTCGCCGTACGGGCTGCGGGTGCCCACCAGGCCGGTGGCAAACTGGTCTAGGTTGGTTTTGCCCACGGGGAAGGCGCCCGCCTCCACCAGCAACTGCACCACGGTGGCGCTGGCCTTGGGCGTGTAGGCGTATTCGGGGCAGGCGGCCGTGGTGGGCACGCCTTCAACATCTATGTTGTCCTTCACGGCAAAGGGAATGCCCCACAGGGGCGCGGCTGCTCGCTCGCTGGCCGTCATGGCTTCCAGGCGCTCCAGGTAAGGGGCAAGGAATTCCATGGTGGGCGGCACAATCCAGGCGTTGTATTCGGCATGCTGGGCTGCGCGTTGGCAAATTTCCTGCGCTACTTCGCGCGGGGTGGCTGTGCCTGCGCGGTATGCGTTTGCCAGCGCTTGTATGGTTAGGGTTTGAGGGAGTGTCATCTTGCTAACTTCGCTTCCTTTGGGCTAGTTGGCTTGCGTGCGAATGAATGCCACGGCCTGGCCGGGGTTTACCAAATCGCCGGGGTTTACCAGCAGCTTTTCCAGCGTGCCGGTGCACGGCGCTGCAATGGGGAACTCCATCTTCATGCTTTCCAGCGTTAGGATGGTTTGCCCCTCCTGCACGGTTTCGCCTGCTTCGGCGTTGGCCTTCCATACGGCGCCGGCCATGGTGCTGGGCACGGTTTCGCAACCTTCGGGCGCTTCTTCTTCGGTGAAGGCGGCCTTGGGCTCTTCGGGCACAAAGGTGTCCAACCCCTGTTCCACCCAGCGCTGGTGCTCGGCTTCAAACGATGCTTCCTGGTGCTGCTTGAACGCGGCAATGCCTTCGGCGTTTTCTTCCAAGAACTTGCGGTATTCGCCCAGGCTGAAGGTGGTTTCCTCAATTTTTGGGCAGAAGGTGCCGCGCAGGCACTGTTCGCGCAGCTCCAAAATCTCATCGGCACCCACGGGGTAGAACTGCAGCTGGTCGAAGAAATCTAGCAGCCAGGGCTTGCCTTCCTTGAACACGGGCGTGGTGCGCAGCGGGTTCCACATTTGCGTGGTGCGCCCGGTGAACTGGTAGCCGCCGGGGCCTTCCATGCCGTACACGCACAGGTACGCGCCGCCAATGCCAACGGCGTTTTCGGGCGTCCAAGGGCGGGCGGGGTTGTACTTGGTGGTCACCATGCGGTGGCGCGGGTCTACCGGCGTTGCCACGGGCGCGCCCAGGTACACATCGCCCAGGCCCAGCACCAGGTAGCTGGCGCTGAAGAAGATGTCGTACACATCCTGGATGCTATCCAGCCCGTTTATGCGGCGGATGAACTCCAGGTTGGAGGGGCACCACGGCGCGTTGGGGCGCGTGGTTTCCATGTAGCGGCGCGCGGCCAGCTGGGTTTGCGGGTCGTCCCAGGAAAGGGGCAGGTGCACAATGCGGCTGGGCACCGTTATGTCTTCCAACGGGGGCAGGGCGGCATCGGTGGCAAGCACCTGCTGCAGCACTTCTGCCTGGCTTACAGCCTGCGGGTTGTAGTGAACCTGCAGGCTGCGGATGCCCGGCGTAAGGTCAACAATGTAGGGCAGCTGCAGCTTTTCCAGTTCCATCATAAGCACGTGGGCCTTGAAGCGCAGGGCAATGTCCAGCTTCATGGGGCCGTATTCCACCAGCAGCGCGTCCAAGCCCGACTGGCGAATGCAGATGGCTTCATCGCCTTCGCCTGCCTGGTACAGGATGGCATCGCGCGCGGTGAAGGCGCAGGGCTGGGCGGGCAGCTGGTTCCACAGCTGCGCGGCAGCTTGCGGCTGGCCTGCGGCAACGGCGGCAATGGCCTGTTCGTGCGCGGTGTTCATGGCCCGGGCTTCGGGCTGGCTTACCACCTGGAAGTGCACGGTGTCGCCAGGCTTCAGCTGGCCAAGCTTCCAGCGCTCACTTACGGCCACAACCACGGGGCACACGAAGCCGCCCAGGCTGGGGCCGTCGGGGCCAAGCAGGATGGGCTGGTCGCCCGTAAGGTCCAGCGCGCAGATGGAATAGGGGTTGTCGTGGATGTTGGAGGGGTGCAGGCCCGCTTCGCCGCCATCGCTGCGCGTCCACTGCGGGGTGGGGCCGTTTAAGCGCACGCCGGTGCGGGCGGAATCGTAGTTCACGGTATAGCTGGCGGTGGTTAGGGTTTCCAGGAACTCGGGTGCCAGGAACTCTTCATCGCTCAAGGGGCCAACCAGCACGCCGATGGTCCACTCGTTGGTGAAGGCGGGAAGCGCGGGCTGGGGAAGAGCGGGAAGCTCGGGAGCGGTGGCGGTTGCAGTCGGGGCTGTGGCTACGCCCGCAGCGGCTGCGGCTACGCTGATGCGCACCAGGTCGCCGGTGCGCAGGGCGCGGCCGCCGTGGCCGCCCATCTTGCCGTCTACGAACGTGCTGCGCGAACCCAGCACAGGGGCAACGTCGAAGCCGCCTTCCACGCACAGGTAGCCGCGCATGCCTGTTTCGCATACGCCCAGCTCAAGCACATCGCCGGGCTGTGCCTGCACTGCGGCAAACTGCGGGCAGGGCTGGCCGTTCAGCTTGGCGTTCATGTTGGATCCGGTAAGGGCGAACTTCGTTTGCGTGCGGAACTTGTACTTTCCGCCGCGCAGGGTAAGCTCCAGGCCTGCGGCATCTTCCGCATTGCCCAGAAGCGCGTTGCCCAAGCGGAAGCTCAGCGAATCCATGGGGCCGCACGGGGGTACGCCCACGGCCCAGTAGCCCACAATGCCGGGGTAGCTTTGCACGGTGGTTTGCACGCCGCCGTCCAGCACTTCAAGCGTGGGCTCGGAAGGGGCAAAGCCGTCCAGCATGCGGGTGGAAAGCTGCGCCTGCTGGTAGCCCGGCGTGGCAAGCAGCGCTTCCAAGTACATGAGGTTGGTGGTTAGGCCGTACACGCGGGTTTCTGCCAGCACGCGCTGCATGGCGGCAACGGCTTCTTCGCGCGTTTCGGCATGCACAATAACCTTGGCAAGCATGGGGTCGAACAAGCTGGTAACCTCAATGCCCTTGGCAATCCAGGTTTCCACACGGGCCTCTTCGCCAAACTGCACGGCATCGATTTTGCCGGTGGCGGGCAGGAAGTTGTTGCCGCAGTCTTCGGCGTACAGGCGCACCTCAATGGCGTGGCCCTGCTGGGCATGCGCCTGGGCGAAGTCAACCGGCTCGCCGGCTGCTTCTTTGATCATCCACTCAACCAGGTCTACGCCGCAGCATTCTTCGGTAATGCCGTGCTCCACCTGCAGGCGGGTGTTCACTTCCAGGAAGTAGAACTCATCGCGCGCTTCGTCGTACAGGAACTCCACGGTGCCGGCGTTGGTGTAGCCAATGCTTTCTGCCAGCTTGCGGGCGCTTGCCATCATGGCTTCGCGCGTGGTCTGCGGCAGGTTGGGGGCGGGGCATTCCTCCACCACCTTCTGGTTGCGGCGCTGCACGCTGCAGTCGCGCTCGCCCAGGGCAACTACCTGGCCGTTCGCGCCGAAAATCTGCACTTCAACGTGGCGGCCGCGCTCTACGAAGCGCTCCAGGAACACGCCGCCGTTGCCGAAGTTGGCTTCGGCCAGGTGGCGCGCGCCCTCAAAGGCTTCTTCCAGCTGCTCGGCGCTGCGGCAGATGCGAATGCCAATGCCGCCGCCGCCCGCGGTGCTCTTCAGCATCAGCGGGAAGCCAATTTCTGCGGCGGCTGCCTGGGCTTCTTCCAGGGTGTTCAGCAAATCGGTGCCAGGGGCCAGGGGCACGCCGGCTTCCTTTGCCAACGCGCGGGCCACGTGCTTCAAGCCAAAGCGCTCAATCTGCTCGGGCGTGGGGCCAATGAAGGCAATGCCCTCGGCGGCACAGCGGCGCGCGAAATCGGCGTTTTCGCTTAAGAAGCCATAGCCCGGAAAAATTGCCTGGGCGCCGGTTTCCTTGGCGGCAGCCAGCACCTTTTCCTGGTCAAGGTAGGTTGCAGCGGCGCTGCCTTCGCCCAGGTAAACCGCTTCATCGGCGCCGGCAACATGCAGGCTGTCTTTGTCGGCCTCGGCGTACAGGGCCACGCTTTTCAGGCCCATCTTGGCAATGGTGCGCTCGGCGCGCGTGGCAATGGCGCCGCGGTTGGCAATAAGGATCTTGGTGAACATGGCGGCCTACTCCGCGTCCCAGATAATCATGCGAACAGGCGTGGGATTGTAGGCGTTGCAGGGGTTGTTCAGCTGCGGGCAGTTGCTTACCAGCACCTCAACGTTGGCCAGCGCCTTCATTTCCACGTACTTGCCCGGCGCGCTCACGCCGTCGTCGAACTTGTAGTAGCCGTCTTCGGTGATGGGCACGTTCATGAAGAAGTTGATGTTGGGAGCCAGGTCGCGCTTCAGGAAGCGGTCTTCTTCATCCTGCGACATTTCCAGCATGAAGCTGTCGCGGCAGTTGTGCATGTACTCCTTTTCGCGGGCGTAGCGCACGGTGTTGCTTTGGCTGCTGCAGCAACCGCCCAGGGTGTCGTGGCGGCCGGTAAGGTCGGCGGTAATCTCCAGCAGCGGCTTGTAGCTTTCGCTGCGAAGGATGGTGCCGGTGGTTAGGTAGATGTTCTGCTGGCCCACAATGGTTGCCACGGCAGAATAGTGGTCGGCGGGGTCTTCCAAATTGAAGAAGGTGGTGTCTACGGCCTGGTTGCCGCACACGTCCAAGATGCGCAGGGTTTGGCCGGGCTTCAGCTCGTGCGACCAAGCACGGCCGGCTTCTACGGTTTCGTCGTAGATGGCGTTTTCGGGGTTAAGCTCGCTGGCCTTTTCAATGAATCCAAACATGGTTGCTCCTTATGCTTCGTTAGTGCCTATTTGCCCAGAAGGTTGTGGTAGTCCCAGGTGTTCTGGAACGCGCGGAAGTTTTCGGTGCGGAACTGCACGCACTCGTCGTTCAGGTCAACAGGCGGGGCGTCGTACACGGTTACCTCCACGGGCACGGAAGGGTAGGTGGTTGAAGGGTCAAGCGGGTTGGGCGTGTTGGAAAGCAGAACCACGCTGTCCATTTCGGTGCGCAGGGTTACGGTGCTGCCTTCCTGGCACCAGTCTTCGGCAAAGTGCAGGCCGCCGTCTTCGGTGACGTACACCTTGGTGAACAGGTTTACGCAGGGAACCAAGTCGCGCATGCTCAGGCCGTTGCGCACCAGCTCCATGGCGAAGTTGTCCATGCCGTTGCGGTGCCATTCGTTGTGCTGTTCCTGGTAGGTGCTGTGGCCGTACTTCTGCTCGGTCATTTCGCGGGTGGTAAGGCCGGTGATGCTGTCGTGCCAACCAAGGCTGTCTTCCACGATGCTTGCCAGCACGCGGCCGTTGTCGCTCATGAGCACGTTGCCGCGGGTAAGGTGCTGGGTGTACTGGGCCTTCAGCGTGTCGGGCATGTTGTAGCGCTCGGTTTTGTCGTACAGGTTGTACATGAGCAGGGCCACGTTGGCGCCCTTGCCCAGGGCCTTGAAGTGCACGTACTTGCCGGTGCCAATGGCGCCGCTCCACTTTTCACCGGGCTTCAAAACTTTCTTCCAGATGCACTGCATTGCTTTCTCCTATCTGTTGGTTGGTTTGCGTTTGGGGGGGCGGCCCGCCGGGGCGGGCCGGTTGGGGGTTTAGCTTTTCGCCCACACGATGGGCTTGGCCAGCTCGGCTTCGGCCTTGGCAATTTGCTCTTCTACGGGGAAGCCCGCTTCCTTTGCTTCCTTGTAGAAGCTCAGGGTGTCTTCGCGCTTTTCGGTTACGGCGCGGATGTAGAGCATTTCGCTTTCAACGGTGCGTTCCTCATGCAGCGCTGCCAGCTCGGCCTTTTCGGCTTCGTTGTCGGCGGCGGTGCGGGGGCAGAACGCCGCTACGGCGAAGTAGGTAACCAGCGAGCAGCCGAAGCAGATGAAGGTGTTCCAGCCGTCGATGTCGGCGGAGAACCAGGGGTTCTCGAAGTACAGCAGGGTGTTTTCTGCGCCGTAGATGGTGGGCGTTAGCACGAAGAACGCAATGCGAAGCACCAGGCCAACGCTGCACGATGCGAATACGGCCGCCTTGCTGCTGCGCTTCCAGAACAGGCCGCCGAACAGGGCGGGAATAAGGCAGCACAGCATAAGGTCGAACGCCAGGGTAAGCAGAATGCCCGTGGCCGAAAGGCGGGCGGCAATAAGGATGCCTGCCAGCGCCAGCGGAACCATGCAAAGGCGTACCCAGAACAGCTGCGGGTCTTTGCGGTTAACGTTAACGTTGCGACGGAAGCCGCCGATGTTGCGCACAATCATTTCCGAAACGCTCAGGATTGCGCCCGAAGCGGTGCTGAAGGAAGCGGCAACCAGGCCGGAAAGCACAATTACGGCAATGAATGCGGGAGCATAGTTGGCCAGGAATTCGTACAGAACGGAAGTTTCCTCGCCCGTGATGCCCAGCGTGTTTGCGCAGGTGCCGGCAATAAGGCCGTAGGTAACGCCAACTGCCATAACCAGGCCCGCGCTGATGAAGCAGGCGTTGCGTGCAGTTTTGGGGCTGCGGGCGCTGTAGATGCGCTGCTGGAAGTCAAGAGCTACGATGTCGCCCACGCCAAGGGAAATGATGGTGGCCCAGTTTATGGCCGCGCCCTGGCCGGCGTCGGTAAGCTGGCCCATGTCGAAGATGCCCATGCCAACAGGAGCAGTAAAGCCCCAGTTCATGAACACGAACACGCCAATAACCACGGTAGCAACCAGGGTAATTACCATTTGGATGGCGGCAGTGTAGGCATCGGAGAGCAGGCCGCCGCACAGCGTGTACAAAAGCACCAGGCCCGCCATGATGAACAAGCCCGCCAGGTAGGGGATGCCCAGGAAGTACTCGAACAGAAGGCCGATTGCCACCAGGTTGCCTGCCAGCAGAATTACGTAGGCCAGAATCATTACGCAGGCGGCCAAGATTTCAAACTTGTGGCCGTACTTGATGCGGAAGAAGTCGCCCAGCGAAAACAAGCCCATTTCGTTCATGGGCTTTGCCACGAACAGGCCTGAAAGCAGAAGGGCAATGCCCAAGCCAATAGCCAGAAGCGCGCCGGCCCAGAAGCCGGATGCCACGCCCAGGTCCATGTTGCCTACGGTGGCGTTGGAGTCTACCGCGGCAACCATAAGGGCGGGCGCCACCAGGTAGATGGGCATGTTGCGGCCGGCAACCAGGAAGTTTTGCGAGTCGCCTTCAACCTTGCGGCCAACAAGCATGCCAACCACTATTACCAGGAGCACGGTGGCTCCTACGCCTATGAACAGAAGTGAATTCATGGGACCTCCAATACATTTTCGATAACGTATCGAATTCTATGGAGGCTGTGTTAACCCCAAGTTTCGGAGCAGTTGCCCTATCGTTAACAATTCGATAGAGTATCGAAATGTCTGCAATGCTATAACTGCAGATGGGGGTAGGTATGAATAGCAAAACCGCAGATGAAAAAATTGTTACCGGCAAGCCGGGAAGGCCGCGCCGCAATGGCTCGAAGAGCCAAAACCAGCGGGCCGAGATTTTGGATGCCGCTGTGCGCCTGTTCAAAAAGAACGGCTATGCCGAAACCAGCATGAGCGCTATTGCCCGTGAATCGGGCTTAGGGCAGAGCTCGCTGTATTACTGGTTCAAGAACAAGCAGGAAATTGTTAAGGAGCTGCTGGCCACCAACCGCAACCCCCTGAACGCCGCTAAGGAAGCTGAAGTTGCGGGTGAAGACGCTGCGGGCCAGCTAAGGGCGCTGTTGTACGCCGACACGCTGGCGCTGTGCCAGCTGCCGTTCGACTATCGCTTACTGGAAACGGTGGCCCGCAAGGGTGGCGATGATTTCGCCGACTTGTTCAAAGACTACGCCGTGCTGGTGGGCGGCGTGCAGAAGCTTATTGAGCTTGGGGTGCAGCAAGGTGTGTTCGAATGCCCCGACCCTGCAACCTATGCCGTTGCCATAGTGGCCGCCGATGAAGGCGCCCAGCACCGCTTCCACAACCAACAGTGGGAACCCGCCGCCGGCAAGGAAGTAACCGCCGAAGCCATAGCCGAAGCCACAGCCACCCTATCGGTACGAGGGCTGATGGGGTAGGGGCGAACCGGCTTTTACTATTGGAAGGGCGGTTTCGCAGGAAGCTCGGCTTGCCCAGCTTGGCGTACGGGCGTTTTGCCTAATGGTTATATCAGCCTGGCGTAGTCTTGTGTTCCCTTACGGGAACGCAAGTGGGCATTTTGTCCTCCTAGGCTAGCGTGGTCAAATTGTGCCACGCTAGCGTACGCCTTCTACGAAAAGCGCCGGCTCCTTGTGGGGGCCGGCGCTTTGTTGGTTTTTGCTGTAGGGGAAAGCGTGCCTGGTGTTGGATGTTGTGCGGGGAGGCGAGCTTAATACGGATTGAGCTCCGAAACCGCTGCGGCCCTATAGCGTGAAGGGCGTCATCTGCATGTTATATAACTCTATGTAGGTGCCTTCTTCGAGCGTTATTTCGCCTGGGGTATCGCCGGGTACGAAGTAGTTGCTGTACAGGTAGCTGCTGCTGGTGAAGTTCAGGTCGCTCATAACGTAGCAGGCGCTGTAATCGTTGGCGCCGTCGCCCACGGAAAGCTTGTAGGTGCCTGCTGGAATGTCGGTGCCCACGCGGTACACGCCGCTGGCATAGGGCTGGCTGAACTGTTGGCTTACCTTTTCGATAGGCGTCATGGTGCCATTGTTGTCTAGGATGAACACCTCGCCATCCTGCAGTTCCATAAGGTTGTGGCCGTAGTAGTTGTTCGCGTGCGAAACGTTGTACGTGCTGGCTCCATCGCTGGTGGGCGTAAGGATGTAGAAGTACGAAAGCTCGCTGCTGCTGCCGCTGAACCAGTAGGTGCCTGCGGGCAGGTCGGTACCTACGCGGTATACGCCAACGCCGTAGTTGCCGTTGGCGTCGGGCTTGATGCTTGCGTTGTTGAAACAGCTGGCTTCCACGGTTGCCAGGTCGTTTTCGGTGAACGAGCTGCTGCCCGAAAGCCCCAGCGCTTGGCGCGTGCTGCTGTTCAGGGTGGCTTGCTCGCTGCTGCTGTAGCTGTTGCCGTTGCTGCTGTTGCCGGTGCCGTAGTCGAAGGCACTGCCGCTTTGCTGGGTGTTGTCTACCACGTTCAGCAAAACGTTGCAGCTGGAAACGCCGCACGATATGGAAAGCAGGCATACCAGCACAATGATCACTACGATAAGCCCGCGCTTGCCGCCGTCTTTCCCCATGTTGGGAGTGCTGCCTGAAGCAGGTGCGTTTGCCGGGGGCGCAGGGTACGTACTGCCGGAGGGTTGTTGTTGCGGTTGAGCTGCGGCATTGGGCTGTTGCTGTGCGCTGGGCTGGCCTTGCTGCTGGTAGGTTGCATTGGCGGGTTGCTGCTGAGGCGTGGCATTGGTGGGCACTGCGCTAGTGGGTGGCGTTGCGGCGCCAGGTTGCGAGGCAGCGCCAGGTTGCGGCTGGCTGCCAGCGGGCGTGCTGCCTTGAGCTTGGGTTTGCCCGTTCTGCATTTGAGCTTCGCCCTGCAGGGGAGCGCCTGCTTGGCCTTGTTGCGCAAGGGGCTGGCCCGTTTGCGGGTCGAAGTTCATTTGACGTGCTGGGTGTTGGGCTGTTGCCTGGCCTTGCGGCGCGGCGGCAGATTGCGTTTGGCCGGTTGGCATCTGCGAAGTGGCCTGGGGTTGCACGGGCTGCGCGGATTGCGCGGACTGAACAGGCTGTTGTGCCTTGCTGGAAACGGGTGTTTGGGGCGGGTTTCCCCAATAGTTCGGATCAGGGGTTTTCGGCATGGTTTTCCTTTCAGGCAACCAGATAAAGCTGTGTCTGAAAGCGATACTACCGTTCCCTTATGCTGTGACGAAAAGCGGTTACGCAAGCGTAATTTCCAACATGGTTTGCCTAATGTTGAGGAAGATCATTCCAGGGCAGATGAAGGTTGGCCGTTTGCTTAGGGCGAATGCCAAGATGGTTTTTAGGTTGCTGTTTGTTGGTTTGCCCCGTGCCTGTTTGAGCACGCTGGCTCTGAGCGCCTTTGGCAGGAATTGCTTAGGCGCAAATTGGCTTTTCGCGTTTGAATTCAGCGGTTGGCGCGCTTGGTGGAAGCGCTGCAGGCTGTTAGCAGTATTCCTGTGCGGTGATGGGCTTGAAGTCGCAGGCGGCGGAAGGGCAGTTTGCTATGCAGGCCCCGCAGGCGTTGCATTTTTTGGCGTCCACCTTGGGGCAGGTGCCTTCTTCCGCCATGTTACGCGCGCCGGTGGGGCAAACCTCTATGCATTTGCCCGATGCGCAACAGGCTTCGCAGTTCGTGGTGGAGCAGTAGCGTTCAACCAGCGCAGCGCGGCCAGGCATGGCTTGCGCGGCTTGCACCATAAGCTCTTGGCGCGGCCACGGGCGCGTTTTTGGAGCCCAGGGGCTGTGCGCGAACTCTTCGCTTCCTATACGTGCCGTGGCATGCATGCGCTCTTGTTTTTCGCGGAACTCGGCAACGGAAGCGGCATTGCGCTTGCGGTGCGTGCCGTCGGCCACTTCGCGGGTTTCTTGCACCAGGGTGCTAATCATGCCACGGCGGTCTTGCTGGTCGGCGTGCGACATTGCGGTAAGCAGTAGCTCGCGTTCAGGCAGCTCCTTCACGCGGTTAATGGTGCCGCCGGCCCAATCTTCGCCAGTTTCCAGCGCGTGCGCCCAAAGCGCGGGGCCTAGGTTGCCTGCGGTGGGGCAGCCCTCGCAGTACTGGTTGTCTAGGTAAACCTCGGTATTCACGCCCGCTGCCAGCAGGGCGCACCAGAACTCGGGCGGTACGGCGGCCAGGCAAGGCAGCACAAATACGTTGCTGCGCGGTACCACGCCCGCAAACAAATGGTCGTTGCAGGTGAAGCAGGCGCTGCCTTCCTCTTCCGATTCTTGGCAGGCGCGCTCGAGCAAATCTTCCAAGGTGAAGCGCTCCCAGGCGAAGGCATCGCACACGCCGGCGCAAAGCCCGCAGCGGGTGCATAGCTCTTCGTTGATTTGGGGCTCGTGTTTTTCATTGAAGGTGATGGCGCCGGTAGGGCAGGCCACGGCGCAGCGCTGGCAGCCTGTACCCAAAGGCGCAGTGCACCAAGAGGGAAGCGCTACAATGCGCTCGCGCGGGAATGGATCTTCGTCGGCGGAGTCGGCTTCGGCAGCAGTTCCGGCTCCTGCGTCGGTTTCGCTGTCGCCCACGGCCGCGTTTTCCTTGGCATCTGCACTGGTGGTTTCAGCTCCGGCTTCGTTATTGTCAAACCCTTCAGCAGCCTGCACCTCGGCAGCTCCCTCGGCGCCTTCGGGCGCAACAAAGGAAGCCTCGGCGCTGGGCTTGCTGCCAGCGGCCGAGGCCTTCTGAGGTTCGTTTTGTTCGTTAGCGTCGGGCACCTTGGGCCTTAGCCGAACACCTTGGCCATGGAATTGTCCAGGCGGGCAACAACGGTGGCGCGGTCCATCAGCTCAATGGCCTCGAACAGCGGCGGCGAAACCTGCGACCCGGTAATGGCAACGCGAATGGGCTGGAAGATGAGCTTCTTCTTCAGGTCAAGCTTTTCAGCAAGTTCGGCCACCGTGTCTTGCAGGGGGTCGCATTCCCAGGCAATGCTTTCGTCGGCCAGGATGGCGCGAACCTCTGCCAGCACCTCATTGGCGCGGCAGCCTTCCTTCAGCAGGTTCTTCTGAACCGATTTTTCGTCCAGCTCAACTTCTTCGCCGGCAAAGATGAACGCCAGCTTTTCAGGTGCTTCGGTAAGGCGCTTCATGCGCTCTGCCACCAGCGGGTACAGCTTTTCGTACCAGCTGTGGCGCGCAGCAATGTCTTCTTCGGTGGTAAGGCCGGCCTCAACCAGGAAGGGTGCCACGGCGTCTACCCATGCGCTTGCGCCCATGGCCTTGATGTACTCGCCGTTCATCCAGTCCAGCTTGGTTTCGTCCAGGATGGCGTCCTTCTTGGTAATGCGGTCAAGGCTGAAGTTCTTGCACAGCACTTCGCGCGGGATGATGGTGGTGTCGCCGTCCAAGCTCCAACCCAAAAGCGCCAGGAAGTTCACCAGGGCATCGGGCAGGTAGCCCATCTTCAGGTACTGCTCAACGCTGGTGGCGTTGCGGCGCTTGGAAAGCTTGCGCCCATCGCTGCCCAGAATCATGGAAAGATGCGCGAAGGTGGGAACCTCGTAGCCCAGTGCCTCGTAAATGAGGATCTGGCGCGGCGTGTTGGACAGATGGTCGTCGCCGCGGATAACATGCGTGATGGCCATGTTGGTGTCGTCGCAAACAACGGCGAAGTTGTAGGTGGGGCTGCCGTCGGTGCGCACCAGAATCATGTCGTCCATAACGTCGGCGGGGAAGCTCATGTGGCCGTAAACGGCATCGTTGAACTCGATGGGGCCGTGGTTTTCGGGAACCTTCAGGCGCCAAACGTGTGGCTCGCCTGCGTCGATGCGGCGCTGAGCTTCTTCAGCGCTAATGCCGCGGCAGGTGCGGTCGTAGCCAGAATAGCCGCCTTCGCCCTTTTCGGCTGCGGCGCGCTTGGCGTCTATTTCTTCCTTGGTGCAGAAGCACGGGTAAACCGCGCCCTTTTCCTTCAACTGCTCAAGCGCAGCGGTGTAGGTGTCGAAGCGCTGGGTTTGCAGGTAGGGGCCGTATTCGCCGCCAACCTCGGGGCCTTCGTCCCAGTTAAGGCCAAGGCCGCGCATGCCGCGCAGGATTACCTGCTTGTTTTCTTCTGTGGAGCGCTCGGGGTCGGTGTCTTCGATGCGAAGGACGAAGGTGCCACCCGTTGCGCGGGCAAAAGCCCAGTTGAAGATTGCAGTGCGTGCGCCGCCAATGTGCAGTTCGCCGGTGGGCGAGGGGGCAAAGCGAACGCGGACGGGCTTTTGCGTATCGGTCATCAGTGCTTCCTTTCATTTAGTACGTTCGTAATGATATACGAACTGGCCACCGTTCGGCTGCCTTCGGGCGCATATTCGCACTTGCCGTATTGGGAAGGGCTGTTGGGGCGCCTTAGCCCTTATTTCGCCTTCGGCTTTTCGGGGTTGGGGGTTAGCGGTGCCTTGGGGAAGGCGTGGCGTGCGAGCTTGGCGATGATCTTGGCGCACTCAACCGGCTCATCGATGGAAGAATCCAGGCTCAGCTGGTAGTACTGGCTGGCGCCCCATTCCTTGCCAGCGAACATGCGGCAATGCTCGGCGCGCTCGCGGTCCACGCGCTCGATGCGCTCGGCGGCTTCGTCATGCGTAGAATTTTCGCGCTTCATAACGCGCTGGATGCGCGGCTCAACAGGCGCATGCACGAACACATCGAACACGCTGCTGCGGCCCTTCAGGATGAAGTTGGCGCAGCGGCCCACGATAACGCAGCTGCCGGCATCGGCCAGTTTGGTGATGGTGCGCGCCTGCGCCAGCCAAATGGGGTCTATCTGGTTGGGGCCGGCGCCGAACTCGTTGCCCGTTTGCATGTACAGGTTGTACAGCAGGTCGCGGCGAACCTCCTGGTCGTGCGCTTTGATGTAGCTGCGCGTAAGGCCCGATTCTTTAGCCGTGAGGTCGATGAGCGTGTGGTCGAACACCGGAATGCCCAGCTCTTTGCCAATGGCCTGGCCAATCTCGCGCCCGCCGCTGCCGTACTGGCGCCCGATGGTGATAACCAGCGGCGTGGCTTCGCCCTGTTCCTTGGGCTTGGCGGTTTCTTCGGGCGTCATGCCTGCTGCGGTAAGAACAATGTGGCCTTCCACCGGGCAGAACTTGCTGAAGTTGGGCAGTGCGCGGTTGTACAGGCCAACGATGGTGCCAACT
>CAZQWR010000035.1:0-14152 GCA_964597085.1 uncultured Cryptobacterium sp. | reverse complement strand
TTAAGGTTGGCGAGGAGGTAGAGGTTGAGGTTCTCGACGTTGATTTGCAGCGCGAGCGCATCTCCCTGGGTCTGAAGCAGACCACGGAAGATCCCTGGACCAAGCTCGTTGAGACCTACCCCGTAGGCACCATCGTTGACGGCAAGGTCACCAAGATCGTTCCCTTCGGTGCATTCATCGAGCTCGGCGCAAACGTTGAGGGTCTGGTACACATCTCCGAGATGGCCATGCGTCACATCGATTCGCCCGCTCAGGTTGTTAAGGTTGGCGAAACCGTAAAGGTTAAGGTTATGGACGTAAACGTTGATCGTCGTCGCATTTCCCTTTCCATGAAGGCTGCCGCTGAAGACCTCGGCATCGAGATCGCAGTTGCAGAGCCCGAGCCCAAGCCCGAGGCTGCTGAATAAGCTATCTGAATAGCTGAAGCTTTTAAAACGGTGAATCGCAAAGCGCGGTTCACCGTTTTTTGTTTGGTTTGAATAGGCATGATGAACGGGTGTGCAGCCTGCGCACCCGCGCTAGAATGGTGGCACCGCAACCAAGAGGGGAGCATGCATGAGGATCTTCGTTACCGGTGGTATTGGGTCGGGCAAATCTACCCTGATGGCTTTTCTGGAGCAGAAGGGCGCTGGCGTGGTTCTGGCTGATGAGGTAGGCCATGAAAACCTGCACAATGCAGAAATGAAAGCTGAGTTGGCCGAAGCTTTTGGCCAGGATATCTTCGATGACGAAGGCGAGGTTGTTCGCTCTGCGCTAGCTGCCAAGGCTTTCAGCAGCGCACAGAACACCCAGAAGCTTGATTCCATCGCCCAGCCCCGCTTGTATGATGGCTGTTTGCGTCATTTGGCAGAGCTGGAGCAAACGCACGAAGTGGTTGTTCTGGAAATGGCCATCTTAGATGGGCGTGATGACTTCTATAAGAACGCCGATGTTGTTGCCGCAGTAACCACAAGCCCTGAAGTGCGCGTGGCGCGCCTTATGGCTTCGCGCGGCTTCAGCGAAGAGGATGCCCGCAACCGTCTTGCCAACCAGGTGCCCGAAGAAAAGCGTTTGGCTATTTCCAACGTGGTATTCAACAACGATGGCACGGTGGAGGAATTCAAGGCGCAGATCGAGCAATGGTGGAATTCCGAGATTGCACCTAAGTTGATTTAGCTTGCGAAGCAGGCTTGTTGGCTGGAGCTGGTGCGCGCCAGCTTGGGCTGCTTTCGGAAATGCGTTTTGCTTCAAAGACACAGTTCCTGCCGTTTGCTCTAGAAACACGGATTTGAGCTAAAGGCAAAGCGCACACTGTTTGATGCGCTGTGACGTTGGACGTTGGTGCCTGTGCTTGCACGCGTTGTGCAGTAAGCTTTCGCGCTGTCCGTGTTGGTTCGCAGCCATATATATAAGGAGGAACAATGGCTCACTTGCAAAGCCTGGAAGGCCACGTTATGGAGGGCAAACTGCCCGTTTCCCGTTTGGCTTCGCAGCCCTTTAAAGTTGTTTCGCCTTATGATCCGGCGGGCGACCAGCCCAAAGCCATTGAGGAGCTTACGCGCAACATTGAATCGGGTATGCGTTATGAAACCTTACTGGGTGTAACCGGCTCGGGGAAAACCTATACCATGGCAAAAACCATCGAGGCTGTTCAGAAGCCCACGCTGGTGTTGGCGCCCAATAAAACGCTCGCAGCTCAGCTGGCCAGCGAGCTCAAGGAATTCTTCCCTAACAATGCGGTGGTGTATTTCGTTTCCTACTACGACTACTACCAGCCCGAGGCCTATGTGCCTACCACCGATACCTTTATTGAAAAGGATGCCTCTATCAACGAAGAGGTGGAAAAGCTGCGTCATGCGGCAACCTCGCAGCTGCTTTCGCGGCGCGACGTTATTGTGGTGGCTTCTGTTTCCTGCATTTATGGTATCGGCTCGCCTATGGAATATGCGGGTATGGCGGTGTTCCTGGATAAGGAGGAAGAGCAAGACCGCGATGAGCTCATCCATAAGCTCATCGATATTCAGTACGATCGCAACGATTACGAGCTGAAGCGCGGCACTTTCCGCGTGCGCGGAGATGCGCTGGACATCTTCCCGCCCTATGCCGATAACCCCATTCGTGTGGAGTTTTGGGGCGATGAGATTGAAGAGATTTCCGAGATCGACAATGTTACGGGCGAAGTGCTGAACACCTTCGAGGCGTTGCCTGTGTGGCCGGCTTCGCACTATGTTGCCGCTCGTCCTGCCCTCGAGCGCGCCATCAATACCATCCAGGAAGAGCTGAAAGACCGTCTTATCCAGTTCAGGGAAGAGGGAAAGCTGTTGGAAGCCGAGCGCTTGGAGCAGCGAACTTCCTACGACTTGGAAATGATTGAGACCATGGGCTTTTGCTCGGGCATCGAAAATTACTCGCGGCATTTGGATGGTCGCGAGCCGGGCGAGCCTCCTTATACGCTTATCGATTACTTCCCGAAGGACTTTCTGTGCTTCATCGACGAGAGCCATGTTACGGTGCCGCAGATACGCGGCATGCACGAAGGCGACCGTTCGCGCAAGATCACCCTGGCCGAACACGGTTTCCGTTTGCCTTCGTGCCTGGACAACCGTCCGCTGCGTTTCGATGAATTCGAGGCGCGCATACCGCAGTTCGTATACGTTTCTGCCACGCCGGGCGATTACGAGAACCGCGTGAGCACGGCAAAGGTTGAGCAGATCATTCGCCCAACTGGTTTGCTTGACCCTGAAATAGATGTGCGCCCCATCATGTCTCAGATCGACGACATCATCGATGAGGCGAAGGCGTGCGCGAAGAACAAGGAGCGCGTGCTTATAACCACCCTTACCAAGCGCATGGCGGAAGACTTAACCGAGCATTTGCTTGACCAGGGAATTCGCGCCCGCTACATGCATTCTGACATTGGCACGTTGGAGCGCGTTGAGATTCTGCGCGACTTGCGCCGCGGCGAGTTCGACGTGCTGGTTGGCATCAATCTGCTCCGTGAGGGCTTGGATTTGCCCGAGGTAACGCTGGTTGCCATTCTGGACGCCGATAAGGAAGGTTTCTTGCGCAACCACCGTTCGCTTATTCAGACCATTGGCCGCGCCGCGCGCAATGCGAATGGCCGCGTGATCATGTACGCCGACAAGATCACCGATTCAATGGATATGGCCATTACCGAAACGCGCCGCCGCCGCGCCATCCAGACGGCTTTCAACGAAGAGCATGGCATTGTGCCGCAAACGGTGAAGAAGGGCATAAGCGATATTACCGATTACCTGGAAACCGAAGAGGGCCAGCGCAGCGCTGAAGAGGTGAATGCAGAGCTGGCCGGTTATTCGCGCAGTGAGCTTCTGCGCGTTATAGCTTCCTTGGAAGAGGAGATGCTGGAAGCTTCTGCCGCCATGGACTTCGAACGTGCCGCTCAGGCACGCGACCAGGTAGTAAGCCTGCGTGCTCAGATGGAGGGCAAAGACGAGGAAAGCATTCTGGGTGATTTGAAGAAGACCGCCCGAAAGGGGAGTGCCTTCGGCGCCCGCAAAAGCTCATACGGTGGAGGCCGTCGAGCTTAATTTGGCCTTCTGCGCTTCAAGCAGCTTCGCCTGCTGCTGCTGCGAAGTATCCCTGGCGCCCCATTTTCGCGTGCTCTTAGAGGCTCGCGCTTCTAGGCGTGCTACGCCTTTGGACGCCTGTAAAACTGGGGGCACCAGGGTGCTTTTGCCGGCTTGCTGGCGCAGGCTCTAAGCGCCATCTGCTTTTGGAAGCGGTTTTGCACTGTTTTTGGAGCGCCTTGTTCTTTTTGGCGGTTTGCCTTTCTGTGTTGTCCTTGTGGAAGACTTTGTTGGATATCTTTCTGGCCTTATCCTGTTTCAAGTTAGTTAGGCAAACTAAGTAATTGTTTGGCATTGTGATGATGTTGGAATACTGTTGGCGCGAAGCTTTTGGCATACGAGGGTTGCGCGTTTGCCGAGTGCCTGCTGGCAAATAACTCAACGCACCAAGATGTGATGGGTAAGAACTTCTGTTTAGCTTTTTGTGCGCTGGAAAACACCAGGTAGGATGCCTTGAAGCCAAACGAAGGCATCAATATTATGTGAAAGCTGAGCGTAGGTGTTGCACCTGAACGTTGCAGCGGAAGAAGGAAGTAATTATGGGCAAAGAGCTTGAAAGCGCAGCGCGCCGTGGCGAAAAGGCCGTGGTGGACACCCTTTTGTCCGATACTTTCAATTCCATCCTGCGCATTGAAGAACGCTCTCTTAAGAATCGCCTTACCGAAGGCCTTTCCATTGCCGAGCTGCACACCATCGAAGCGGTTGGCCTTCATGAAACCAATTCCATGAAGGTGGTGGCCGAGCGCCTGGAGGTTACTATGGCTACGCTCACCGCTGCTATGAACAAGCTTGAGCGTAAGGGCTTTGTTGAACGCACGCGCAGCGAAGTTGATAGGCGCCAGGTGTTGGTGAGGCTTACCAACAAGGGGCGAAAGGCGTTTCGCGTGCACGAGGCATTCCATCGCACCATGGTTGATTCTGCCTTGGCTGAGCTCACTCCCGAAGAGGAAACGGTGTTCGTGCGCGCAATTGGCAAGGTAAAGGAGTTCTTCGACAAGGAAAGCAAGGCAGCCAATGCCTGATATTCCCTGCTCAAGTGGGAATATTCCCATTGAGTGACATCATTGTGTTCAGGCTTTGCAGGGCGCAAAGCATTGATAAAGTAATAGGGTTCGCCGCAAGGCGAGCTTTAGGAAACGAACTACAGCGGCAAGGCGCTGTGGGCAATAGAAAGGACAGATCATGGCAACCATCGACACCATCAAGGAGATCCTGAACGAGAACCTCGACATCGAGCCGGAAAAGGTAACCGTTGACTCTACCTTCGACGAGCTGGACATCGACTCCCTGGACATGACCGAGCTGGTATGCGACCTGGAAGAGCAGCTGGACGTTGAGTTCGGCGAGCCCGAGGGTCTGGAAACCGTTGGCGACCTGGTGGAGTACATCGACTCTCTGTAGAAAAGCAAACCAAAGCGCACGGATTTGGAAAGAGGCGTAGCGCATGAAAACACGTATCACCGAGTTGCTGGGTATCGAGCAACCTATTTTTCAGGGCGGCATGGCCAACATCGCCGATGCGAAGCTTGCTGCAGCGGTAAGCAACGCTGGCGGCCTGGGCATTATTGCCTGTGGATCTGCCCCCATTGAATGGGTTCGCTCTCAAATCGAAGAGGCTCGCTCCCTTACGAGCAAGCCCTTCGGATTGAACATCATGCTCATGAACCCCGAGGCTCCTGAGCTGGCAAAGCTTGCGGCTGAAATGAAGGTGGCCGTGGTTACCACGGGTGCCGGCAACCCAGGCAACTACGTTGATATGTGGAAGGAAGCCGGCATCAAGGTAGTGCCCGTTGTGGCTTCCGCGGCGCTTGCCAAGCGCATGGAGCGCTGCGGCGCCGATGCCGTGGTGGCGGAGGGATGCGAAGCCGGTGGCCACATCGGCGAGCTTACCACCATGGCTCTTATCCCTTCCGTGTGCGATGCGGTTTCTATCCCTGTGGTAGCTGCAGGCGGCATTGCCGATGGTCGTGGCTTCGCCGCTGCAGTTGCCTTGGGAGCCGAGGGCGTGCAGGTGGGCACACGCTTTCTTACTGCAACCGAGTGCTGCGTAAGCCCTGCTTACAAGGCGAAGGTTATTGCGGCGAAGGACGCTGACACCATCGTTACCGGTCGTGCTGGCGGCCATCCGGTGCGTCAGCTGAAGAACAAGTTTTCGCGTGCGGTGCGTCGTGCCGAGGCCGACCCGACGAAAGACCCCGAAACCGAGGTTCAGCTTGCCGGTTCGCTTCGCCGCGCCGTTGCGGGCGATGTTGACAACGGCTCGCTCATGTCGGGCCAGGTAGCGTGCTTGGTTCACGATGAAAAGTCCGCTGCCCAGATCGTTGCCGACTTGGTGGCAGAAACAGAGCAGTGGGCAGGCGAGGGCTTGCAGCGCATGCTCGATGCTAACGCCAGCCGCGCCTGGAAGGGCCAGGTGCAGTAGCTATGGCAGTATTCATGTTCCCTGGCCAGGGCGCTCAGGCGCCCGGCATGGGTTCCGACCTTATGGAAATCCCCGAAGTTGCGGCAGCGTTTGCCGTTGCCTCAGAGGTTTCCGGTATTGATATGGCCAAGCTTTCCCGTGAAGGAACGGAAGAGCAGGTCAACGATGCATACAATGCTCAGATGCTGGCCGTTGCCCTTTCGGTGGGCCTGGCCCACGCGCTCGATGCGCGCGGTATTCGTCCTGAAGCAGCATTGGGCTTTTCGCTTGGTCAGATCAGTGCCCTTATGGCAACTGGCGCACTGAGCGATTCGGAGGGCTTTGCCCTGCTGGATGTCCGTGCTCGCTCCATGGCCAAGGCCTGCGAAGAGCATCCTGGTGCAATGTGCGCCTTGCTGGGTGCCAGCCATGAGCAGGCTCAGGCAGTGTGCGATGAAGCCGCCCAGGGCGGCCTTCTGGTGTGCGCCAACTTCAATTCGCCAGGCCAGGTGGTGGTTTCGGGCGATGTTGACGCAATCGACCGCGCTGCGGTTGTTTGGAAAGAACACGGCGGCAAGCGCGCTGCGCGTCTTAACACCGCAGGCGCCTTCCACAGCCCTGCCATGCAGAGTGCTTCCGAAGCAGTTTTCGAAAAGGCCTCCCAGCTGAATTGGCATGAGCCCAGCTGCCCGGTTATCTGCAACACCGATGCTAAGCCCTTCGACGTTGCCCATGCACCGGAGCGCTTGGCCGCGCAGGTGGTAAGCCCTGTGCACTTCGAGCAGAGCGTTCAGGCGCTGGTTGCCGGCGGTGCCACGGAGTTCATCGAAGTGGGCTATGGCGCGGTGCTCAACGGCTTGGTGCGTCGCATTCACAAGCCGGCAACCCGTGTTCGCCTGGGCACCTTGGAAGAATGGGAAGCCTTCGTAAACCCTGAAAGCAAGGGGGAATAACTATGGCAAAGAACACGAACAAGGCGGCCTTCCCGGTTGCCTTGGTTACGGGCGCCAGCCGCGGCATCGGCGCCGCAACCGTGCGCGCCCTGGCTGCGCGCGGGCACGCCGTGGCGCTCAACTGCTCCAGCGAAAAGAGCTTGGAGGAAGCCGAAGCCTTGGCCTCTGAGGTGGCTGCAGCGTACAGCGTTGAAACCGAATGCTATCGCGTAGACGTTTCGCAATTCGACGCGGTGAAGGAAATGGTTTCTTCCATCATGGAAAAGTGGGGCCGTATCGATGTGTTGGTGAACAACGCCGGCATTACGCGCGATGGCCTGCTTATGCGCATGAGCGAAGAGGCATTCGACCAGGTAATTGATGTGAACCTGAAGGGTGCATTCAATTGCTTGCGCCACGTTGCCCCCATCATGATGAAGCAGCGCGCGGGCCGTATCGTAAACGTTTCCAGCGTGGTTGGCTTGTACGGCAACGCCGGCCAGGTGAACTACTCCGCTTCCAAGGCGGGCGTTGTGGGTGTTACCAAGAGCGCTGCCAAGGAGCTTGCTGCTCGTGGCATTACCGTAAACGCGGTGGCTCCTGGCTTTATTGAAACTTCCATGACCCAGGCAATGGGCGAAAAGGCAATAGAAGCGGTGCGCAGCCGCATTGCCCTTAAAGAATTTGGCAAGCCCGAAGACGTTGCCAACGCGGTGGCCTTCCTGGCCAGCGAAGAGGCGCGCTACATTACCGGGCAGGTTTTGGCTATCGACGGAGGTATGTCTCTATGAGCAACACCACGAACAACGGTTTCAAGCGCGTTGTGATTACGGGTTTGGGCGCGGTTTCCGCCGCAGGTATTGGTGCTGAAACCCTTTGGGAGAAAGTGGTTGCGGGCGAAACCTGCCTGAGCCTCTTGCCCGAAGAAGAGCGTGAGCGCCTGGGCGTTAGCGTAGTTGGCTCTATTCCCAACTACGACCCCATGGAGCAGGGCTTCACCAAGAAGGAATCCCGCCGCTTCAGCCCCTTTGTACAGTATGCCATTCTGGCATCTGACGAGGCTATGAAGCAGGCCGGTATCAACATGGAGCAGGAAGATGGCAATCGTTTTGCCTGCATCTTCGGTTCTGGCATTGGCGGCATGGGCATCTTCGAGCGCGAGGCGGTAACCCTGCACACCAAGGGCGCCAAGCGCGTAAGCCCTCTGTTCATTCCCACTATGATTTCCAACATGGCGGCCGGCAACCTGGCCATTCGCTATGGCCTTAAGGGCGACTGCCTGAATATCGTAACCGCGTGCGCTTCTGGCACCCATTGCGTGGGCGAGGCATATCGCCTTATTCGCTTTGGCCTGGCCGATGCAGCGCTTGCCGGCGGCACCGAAGAGGGCACCAGCCCCATGTCGCTTGCGGGCTTTGCCAACCTGGGCGCCGTTACCAAGGCGGAAGATCCGAAGGCTGCATCGTTGCCGTTCGACGCCCGCCGTGCCGGCTTTGTTGCCGGCGAAGGTGCAGGTGCGCTGGTGCTTGAATCGCTCGAGCATGCACAAGCGCGCGGCGCCAACATCATCGCTGAGGTAACCGGCTTCGGCTCCACGGGCGATGCCTATCACATCACTTCGCCTGAACCATCTGGTGAAGGAGCTGTGCGCGCAATGCACCAGGCGCTTGAAGAGGGCGGTTTCGAGCCCTCCGACATCGGTCACTTGAACGCCCATGGCACTGCCACCCATGTTAACGATGCTGTGGAATCGACTGCATGGCATGCGCTTTTGGGCGATGAGCTTGCTACCAAGATCCCCGTTACCTCCGTCAAGGGCGTAACGGGTCATATGCTGGGTGCCGCAGGCGCCGTTGAGGCGGTTGTTGCCAGCCTCTCTGCTGCTCGCAGTGTGGTTCCGCCCACGGCTGGCTATGCCGAAAAAGACCCAGAGTGCGATGTGCTCGTGCCCACCAATGCAATTACCGATGTGCCGCAGAAGGTTGTCCTTTCCAATTCTTTGGGCTTCGGCGGTCACAACGCAACGCTGGCCATCAGCCCCTTCAAGGAGGCGTAAGCCATGGCAGAGCAGGAAAACGAGTGCCCGGTAACCTTCCCGTGCGAGCGCGAGGGCGTGTTGAAGCTTTTGCCTCATCGCGACCCGTTTGTATGGGTGAGCCGCGTTAAAAGCTGCGAGCCCGGTGTGCATGTAATTGCCGAGCTGGATGTTGACCCCGAGCTTCCGTTGTTCAAGGGCCATTTTCCGGGCCAACCGGTGCTCCCGGGCGTAATTCTTATGGAAGCACTGGCCCAGGCCGCCTCGTGCTGCCTGCTTTCGCAGGGCAACAGGGCGGGCCATGTGGGCTACTTCGCCTCCATCGACAAGGCGAAGTTCCGTCGCATGGTGCTGCCCGGCGACACGGTGGAGCTTGAAGCCACCATTACCAAGAACAACTCGCGCATGTGCGCTGCCGAAGTGGTTGCCCGCGTTGACGGCGAGGTTTGCGCCCAGGCTGTGCAGAAGTACGTTATGGCGCGCGACAAGAAGGAGGAATAGGGGATGGATGCAAAGCAGGAAGCCGCTGAGCAGGGAACTTCCGTTATTTATCAGCTTTCCCTTTTGGAGCAGGCCATTGGCGGGGCTCCTCTTTTGGTGGTGGGCTACGGCTCGCCCATGAAAACGTGCGTACGTGCGTGCGTTAAAAGTGAAATAGCTCAGATTTGGGTAACGGGCACGAAAGACAAGGAGCGCGGCTTTGCCTGCTCCGGCGCCGCCAAGGTTGCCATGGTGGGCGATAAGTTCGATGCGCGCCTGTTCACCAATGTGTATGCCGTTATGCAGGCGGCCAAGGCTTGCAACGCCGGCGCACTTTTGGTGGTAGACCCCGAATTCGCGGCCGACCCGCTGCTTCGCATGGTTGCCTATCAGAACAACATGTGCGTGCTTACCCCTATGGAAAAGGACCGCACGCACGACCTGTGGCGCGAGTGCAAGCCCGACCCCGAGTTCGGCAATTACGAGCCTGTTTGGCGTCGCTGCCCCAAGTGCAAGCTCTACCACGATGAGACCCCTGTTCTGGCAAATGCCGGCGAATGCCCCACGTGCCACGAGCTGTATCGCCTTACTTCCGATGAGCGCATCAACCTGCACTTCGACGAGGGCTCGTTTGAGGAGTGGGACGCGGTTATGGAGGAAAGCGACCCGCTGAGCTTCCCCAACTTCGCCGACCTTATTGAAAAGCAGCGTACTCGCAGCGGCCTGAACGAAGCTGTGCGCACGGGCAAGGTGAAGCTTGCAGGCCATGAAGTGGCGCTGTGCATCATGGAATCTACCTTCATGATGGGCTCCATGGGCTCTGTTGTGGGCGAAAAGATCACCCGCGCCATTGAGCGCGCCACCGACGAGGGCCTGCCGCTGTTCATATTCACCGCTTCGGGTGGTGCGCGCATGCAGGAGGGCTTGGTTTCCCTTATGCAGATGGGCAAGATCAGCGCCGCAATTGAGCGCCATGGCCGTGCGGGCTTGCTTTACGTTTCCATCATCACCGACCCCACCACGGGCGGCGTTACCGCATCGTTTGCCATGCAGGGCGACATTATCATCTCCGAGCCGCATGCCCTTATCGGCTTCGCCGGCCGCCGTGTTATCCAGGACACCATCAAGCAGACCTTGCCCGAGGGCTTCCAGACTGCGGAGTTTGCGCTTGAGCATGGCCTTATCGATGCTATTGTGGAGCGCCGCGATTTGACCGATGTGCTCATGCGCATCTTGGAAATCCACACTGCGCCCAAGGCTGCCGAAGAACTTGCCCAGGCCGAAGGCCTGCCGGCAACCGCTCCGGTGCGCGAGGTTATGCGCAAGGCGCAGGGCGCCGTGGCTGCCCGCATCGAGCAGGCAAAGGCCGAAGGCGAAGACGAAGAGCGTCAGACCAATTTCGCCCTTTCGCTGGTAACCAGCACATTTGGCAAGGCGCTGGGCGCTACTAGCAACTTTGCCATGAGTCGCGCCATGCGCAAGCGCGGCGTGGCCGATGCTCCTTCCGTTCTGCCCATGAAGAAGGGCAAGAAGGCATCTTCCGATTCCGACAACCCGGCTTGGGACAGCGTTACCATGGCGCGTAACATCCATCGTCCCACCAGCCAGTACTACATCGACCATATGGTTGAGGGCTTCATCGAGCTGCACGGCGACCGCAGCTTCGCCGACGACGGCGCCATCATCGGCGGCATCGGTTGGATCGACGGCATGGCCGTTACCGTTGTTGCTGAAGAAAAGGGCGCCGACCTGAAACAGCGCATCGCGCGCAACTTCGGCTGCCCGCAGCCGGAAGGCTACCGCAAGAGCCTGCGCCTTATGAAACAGGCTGAAAAGTTCGGCCGCCCCATCGTTTGCCTGGTAGACACCCAGGGCGCCTTCTGCGGCATGGAAGCCGAGGAGCGCGGCCAGGGCAATGCCATCGCCGACAACCTGGTGGCCATGGCGGGCCTTACCGTGCCGGTGGTGAGCATCGTTTTGGGCGAAGGCGGCTCGGGCGGCGCATTGGCGCTTGCCATGGGCAACCGCGTTGCCATGCAAGACCATGCCGTGTACTCGGTTCTTTCGCCCGAGGGCTTCGCTTCCATTCTGTGGAAGGACCGCACCCGCGCTGCCGAGGCTGCCGCCGTTATGAAGATGAGCGCTGCCGAGGCTTGCGAGATGGGCATCATCGAAGAGGTAGTGAGCGAAGGCGAAGGTCCTGCGCATGAAAACCCCGAGCAGGCTGCCGAAAACGTTCGCGAATACGTGGTTCGCAACTTGCAAGAGCTCTATGCGTTAAGCCCTGAAGAACTGCGCAAGCAGCGTTACGAGCGTTTCCGTTCGTTCTAGCGCATCCTGCACCGATTTAAGCTGCCGAAACCCCTCGTTTTTCCTTGAAGCGAGGGGTTTCTTTTTTTATCCTTAACAGGTTAGAGATATACAAGGTGGCCACAAGGGGCTTTTGCCTCCAAGGGCCGCCTTCCCCAGCAGCTGGGTAGGTTAGGAATAGGTATGGCATTAGAACGTAAACGGGCAATAGCCGCGCTTTTGGCTGCGCTGGCTCTGGCCCTTGCTGCGTTGGTTGGGCTTTCGGGCTGCAGTCAAACCAGCACCCCCACTAACAGCCAAACGCTCAAGGTGGGTGTTCGCGGCGATGTGGTTGGCTTCGGCTACTACAACTCCGACACGGGCAAGTACTACGGCTTGGAAGTGGATATTGCCAACAGTTTGGCAACCCGCCTGGGTTATAAAAGTGCCGAGCTGGTAACCGTTACGCCCGACAACCGCAAGGAAATGCTGCAAAATGGCGAGGTTGATTGTGTTATCGCATGTTATTCGGTAACCGACAGCCGCGAAAAGAACTTCGACTTCTCGCCTGCGTATTACACCGATTCTTCGGTGTTCATGGTTGAGGAAAGCTCGCTTATCACCTCTATCGACCAGCTGAAGGGCAAGACCATCGGCACCATGCTGGGCACCAACACTGCTGCTGAAATCACTTCCCAGCTTACTGAGGAAGGCCGCACTTCTGGCACGGCGCTTTCCCGCAACTCCGATAACTCCGATGTGCAGTTCGACACCTTCCGTCTTCTGCAGTTCAGCTCTTACAAAGAGCTTTCTGAAGCTCTCGAGGTTGGCAAAGTGGATGCCGCGGTAATGGACGGCAGCATTGCGCAGAGCTATATGCAGGACAATCGCAAGCTGCTCAGCTACACGGGCAAGGCCCAAAGCTACGGCGTGGCAACCCAGAAGGACTCGGCCTTGAGTCAGCCCGTTGCCAACGCTATTCAGGGAATGATCGACGACGGCACCATAGCCTCGCTCACCGACAAGTGGGATTAAGGAATGTATATGTCTAAAAGGCTGAAACTCAAGCTCGCCATTCTTATTGGCATCGTGGTTGTTGGCATGGTTGCCATGGGTGTTTGGGTGTCTACCAAGCAAACCAACCTCACCTTGCAAAACTACACGCAGGAAATGCAGCAGGAAGCGGATTCCCTGCCTACCTTGTTGGCGGATGCTCAGGTTGAAACCGAGCAGAACACCAAGAACTTTGATGCCATTTACCAGTCGAAGGCCGAAAGCGTTGCCTTCATGGCCAACAACAATACCGGCTACGAGGCTACCAATTCCAAGATGCAGGAATACCGCAGCCTGCTTAGCGTAGACAACGTCATGGTTGTATCGCGCGATGGCAGCATCGTTGCCAAGGCCGAAGACACCAAGGCCGACTTTTCTTCCAGTCGCTTCAACCGCCTGCGAAGCGTGTTCGACGACGGCAAGGTTTCCGATGCGGTTAAGGTTGAGGCCTCCGAGCAGAATTGGTACAAGCGCTACTATTCCGCCAAGATCGATGACAGCACCATGGTGGTAATTGAGCAGAGCCCCGACGAGCTTAACCAGCTTGTTAAGGATTCCGGCTCTACCGAGGCCGTGCTGAAGAACATCACCATTGGTCAAACCGGCTACATGTTCGCCGTTTCAGCGCAGGATTACACCATCCAGTACCATCCCAATGCTACCTTGGTGGGCGCCGATGCTTTGGACAAGGGCTTCAACGTGGCCGACCTGGAAGACGGCAACTACTGCTGGGTAACCCTGAACGGCACCAGCCTGTACTGCAACGTAACCAAGGTTGGCGACATGTATTACGTTGCCGCTGTTCCTGAAAGCGACATCTCTTCCGCCCGTAGCGTTACCACGGGTGTTATCTTGTTCGTGTTCCTGGCGGTAACCGCTATGGTTGTTCTTTATGGCATGTGCGTGCTGCACGACAGCGAGCGCCGCCGCAAGCCCGAAGGGGAAGACGATTCCGCTTATATTGACGCAGGTAAGAACCATCGCATCAACAAGGCTATTGCCAAGAAGGGCGCTGTGCTTTCGCTGGTTGGCTTCGTTGCCATTCTGGGTATTGCCTTCTACATGCAAACGCTGTTTGCGCTTTCCAGCCAGTCGGTTGTGAACAACTCGCGTGCCACCGAGCTGGCTGCCACCATCCAGCAAACCGACGATCGCGCCGATTCTCTGCGTTCTCAGTACTCCGAGCGCTACTTGAGCAAGGTCAAGGTTGCCGCTTACGTGCTCGAGCGCAATCCGCAGCTTGCCAACAAAGCCGACCTGCAGCGTTTGGCTGATGTTCTGCAGGTTCAGTATGTGGACATCTTCGATGAGCAGGGCAATATGTCGGTTACCAACTCCACGTATTCCAGCTATACCCTCAGCACCAACCCCAGCG
>CAZQWR010000034.1:0-14163 GCA_964597085.1 uncultured Cryptobacterium sp. | reverse complement strand
TCAAGGACTATGCCCTGAAGGGCATTGTTTCCACCTGCGTCATTGCCCTTGCCTTCCTAGGCATTGGCGAATTCATTTCCGTGATCGGCCTGGTAGTTCTGCAACTCGCCACCAAGCCTCTTATGACAGAGCTGTTCGGCGCCAAGGGAGCCGAAACCTTCTATGCATACTTCAGCTTCATCTTCTTATGGATTCTGCCCCTTGTGCTGTTTGCAGCCATCAAGCCATGGCGCGGCTACTTGAAAGCGCTATGGACAAAGCCCAGCGGCAACACCCCAAAGATGCTTATCCTGGGCGTGGCGGTAGGCCTTTTGATGAACGCCCTTTGCATCGGCATTGCCGTTGCCGCCGGCAATATAGCTTCCTTCGAACTCGTTGCCATCCAGCCGCTTCAGATAATCATCATGTTCATTGCGGTATTCATCCAGAGCTCCCTTGAGGAAATGCTCATGCGCGGTTTCGTGTACCAGCGCACGCTCAAAATGTACGGGCCGGTTCTGGCCATTGCCGTCAACTGCATTCTTTTTGCCTGCATTCACCTGTCCAACGACGGCATCACGCCCCTGGCATTTGTTTCCATTGCCTGTTCCGGCCTGTTGTTCTCGCTGGCCGTTTACTACCTCGACAGCATTTGGATGGCTTTCGGCATACACACGGGCTGGAACTTCTGCCAGGGCATTCTGTTCGGCTTGCCCAACAGCGGAAATGCCGCAGGCTATGCCATTTTCCAACCTGCAGGCCAAATCACAGGCGGCATTGCCTGGGACCCGATCTTCGGCGTTGAAGGCACCATCGTCAGCATCGCGGTGCTGCTTATTGCCTCTGGCCTTATTGTGCTGTGGGGAAAGAAGCACCCGCGCAAGCGCTTCGACATCACGGCCGAATAGCCTGCTCTCTGTAGCAAAAACCCAACAGGGCATGTATACACCCACAGAAGTGTTTAACAGCTTGTTGCAAAAAGCAGGTAACATAGAATCATTCATTAGCATATGAACTGGGAATCCAACCGTTAGCCCGCAGCTGGGCACACGAATTCGGCAGGTGCAACATGGACTCCAAACTGAAGAAAAAGCGCTTAACCAACAGGTGGGATAGCTTTGGCTATTTGATTGTTGTCCTTCTAGCCGCGCTTGCCGTTATCACCTACACCGCCATTCTCACCAACGTTTTGAGCCAAAGCGTTTTGGAGAATGCCATCCAGGAAAACACCGAGCGCGCCGATTCCCTTTACAACGAAATGGACAAAACGCTCAATGCCACTGCGTTTACCAGCATCGATTCCGAAAGCGACATGAATTCGGATGCATACCAAAGGGTTCACAGGTTCCTAAACGAATCACGTCAAATCAGCTCCTCAAACTACATGTGCACCGTCAAGCGCAACAGCGAAGGAAATTTGGTGTATGTGGTAGATGGCCTAGATCTAGACAGCAACTACTTCCGCAAACCCGGCGAAGCGGTTAGCAGTGAAATAGCTCCCTACCTTGAGCGAGCCCTCAACGGCGAAACCGTTTACTCAAGGGACATCGTAAGCACTTCCTGGGGCCACATTTTCACCGCCTGCTACCCCGTGCATGCCACCAATTCAGAAGAAGTTGTGGGTGCGCTCTGCGTTGAAATTGACATGGAAAGCACCTATAGGTTCATTCAAGAGCACCAAAAAACCCTGGTAGAAGCCGCAGCCATCGGCTTAGCTGTTATCGTTGCCCTCACCGCTTGCGTGTTCCTTTTCATGCACTACTTCCGCCGCAAGGAGCAAGAAGATCAGCGCATGCTCATGAGCAGCTACAGTCAGCTCGAAGATGCACTGATGCGCGAAACCAAGCATTCTGAGATTATCTCGGCGCTGGCCACCATCTATACCACTATCTTCTTACTGGATTTGCGAACCCACGAATACGAGGTAATTGAAAGCGTAGAGCTTATGGGAGGCGTTGCAGGCAAACGCGGCGCCAGCATCGAAGAGGTTATCGAGGCCATTCTAGAAGCCTTTATGGCACCTGAGATGGTTGCACCCATGCGTGAATTCCTAGACCTGAACACCCTGCCACAGCGCATGGCTAGCGCCAACACGCTCATGGTTGAGTACAAGAACCCCGAAGGCCGCTGGTTCCAAGCGCGCTTTATTGCCAAGAGCCGTGACGAAAAAGGCAATCTTACTGAAGCGCTGTACTGCGCACGCGACTTCACCGACGAAAAGAAGCGCGAGCTGGAACTGCAAGATCAGCTCATGGCCAGCGCCGAAGAAGCCAAGCGCGCCAACCTTTCCAAAACCAACTTCCTGCGCCGCATGAGCCACGACATCCGCACGCCGCTAAACGGCATCATCGGCATGGTCAAAATTTCAGAAAGGTATAAAGACGACCCTGAAAAACGGCAAGAATGCAAAGCTAAAATGCTTCATTCCATCGACTACCTCATGGACCTGGTTAACAACGTGCTGGACATCAGCAAGCTTGAATCGGGGTCCATCGAGCTAGAGCACAAACCCTTCGACCTGCGCGAGCTTCTTGTCAAAACCATCGATGTAACTGGCACCAACGCAGCAGAGCATGGCCTTACGCTTGAAGGCGGCAAAGAAGCCAGCCGCATCATCCACTACAACCTTATAGGCAGCCCCACGCACTTGAACCGCGTGCTTATGAACCTTGCCTCCAATGCAGTTAAGTACAACAGGCCCGGAGGAAGCGTGAGCTTGGTAGCTACGGAAATCTCCAGCACCGAAGATACTGCTACCTACCAGTTCAACTGCAGCGACACGGGCTTGGGAATGAGCCCCGAATTCCAAAAGCGCGCCTTCGAGCCCTTCACGCAAGAAGGCAAGGAAACCACCACGAGCTTCAGCGGCAGCGGCCTTGGTCTTTCCATTGTTAAAGACGTGGTTGAGCTTATGGGCGGTACCATCGAATTGCACTCGCAGGAAAATGTAGGGACCACCTTCATCATCACGCTAACCTTCGAGATAGACCATAGCGAGCAGGTAAAGCCCGATGCCGCTCCCGCGAATGACGTCAACGTAACCGGAAAGCGAGCACTTCTGGTTGAAGACAACGCCCTTAACCGTGAAATCGCCAACGTTATGCTGGCAGACCAGGGCCTAATAATCGACGAAGCGGATGATGGGCAGCAAGCCATCGAAACGTTTGCGAAGAGCGAACCCGGCACCTACAGCTACATCTTTATGGATGTGATGATGCCGGTGATGAACGGCCTGGAGGCAACGCAGCGCATTCGCCAGCTCAACCGCCCCGATGCGCAGAGCGTGCCCATTATCGCCATGACGGCCAACGCCTTTGCGGAAGACCGCCAGGCCTGTCTGGACGCAGGCATGAACGCACATGTGGGCAAGCCCATTGAGGCGCAGGCCCTGCACGACGCCATCCAGCAGTTCGCCAAGCGCTAGGGGCCGCTAGGGGCCGCGAAACAATTCACTGCACCAGCTTGCGCTTTGTACCTGCAAGAAGCATGGAATCCAGCAGGCCAAAGCTCAAAGCGAAGCTTAAAAGGGCACGCAAGAAAGCCAAACCATAAACCTTCTGCCCATCGCGAAACTTAGGTAGCCCCAATGCACGTAAAACAGCAGTTACCGTTTATTGGCGGGGTGCTTGGCGCATCATAGCGCTACAATGGTTCAGCTATAAATTCGCACTCCCAGCGCCAGGGCTAATGGCGCGCAACGAAAGGACAAGCCGCATGGCCAGCTTGCAGGAAAACATTGCCTCGCGCCGCACATTTGCCATCATCTCGCACCCTGACGCAGGCAAAACAACCATCACCGAAAAGCTGCTGTTGTACACCGGCAGCATCCAAACCGCTGGCTCGGTAAAGGGCAAATCCAGCTCGAAGCATGCCGTTTCCGACTGGATGGAAATCGAAAAGGAACGCGGCATTTCGGTTACCTCCTCCGTTTTGCAATTCGAATACGACGGCCACTGCGTAAATATCCTCGATACCCCCGGCCACCAAGACTTTTCGGAAGACACCTACCGCACGCTCATGGCAGCCGACGCGGCTGTAATAGTTATCGACGGTGCCAAGGGCGTTGAGGCCCAAACCAAGAAGCTTTTCAAGGTTTGCACCTTGCGCCACATCCCCATATTCACCTTCGTGAACAAGCTCGACCGCGAAACGCGCGACCCGTTCGATCTTATGGAAGAAATAGAAACGGTGCTGGGCATTGGCACCTACCCCATGAACTGGCCCATTGGCTGCGGCCAGAACTTCCGCGGTGTGTTCGACCGCCAAAGCCGCCGGGTAATTGCCTTCGAGGGCAGTGGTCGTGGCAACAGTACCAAGAAGGTTGCCGAAATCGAAGCCGAGCTGGGCGACCCGAGCTTGGACGAGCTTATTGGCGAAGAAAACCACAAGAACCTGATGGACGATGTTGAGCTGCTGGACGGCGCCGGCGACGAGCTGGACCTGGACGCCATCGCCACGGGCAAGCTTTCGCCCGTGTTCTTCGGCTCGGCGCTTACCAACTTCGGCGTGGAGCCCTTCTTGAAGGAGTTCCTGCGCCTGGCACCCACCCCGCGCCCTTACCAGGACGTGCTCACGGGCGAAGAGGTTGACCCGCAGCGCCCCGAGTTCAGCGGCTTCGTGTTCAAGATCCAAGCCAACATGGACAAGAACCACCGCGACCGCATTGCCTTTGTGCGCATCTGCTCGGGCAAGTTCGAGCGCGGCATGGAAGCCTTCCATATGCAGGGTGGCAAGAAGCTGAAGCTGGCCACCGGCACCTCGCTCATGGCCGACGACCGCGCCATTGTGGACGAAGCCTATGCGGGCGACATCGTGGGCCTGTTCGACCCGGGCATCTTCAGCATCGGCGACACCATCTGCACTGGCAAACAGCGTGTGCAGTTCCCCGAGATACCTATGTTCGCACCGGAAATGTTCGCGCGAATTTCGCAGGTAAACACCCTGAAACGCAAGCAGTTCGTGAAGGGCATGCAGGAGCTGGCCCAGGAAGGTGCCGTGCAAGTGTTCCGTGTTCCCGGCCACGGCATGGAAAGCGTTATCGTGGGCGTGGTTGGCGTGCTGCAGTTCGAGGTGCTGGAGCAGCGCCTGAAAACCGAGTACGGCGTGGAGGTTCGCCGCGAGGCGCTTCCCTACCGCGAAGTTCGCTGGATTACCAATGCGCCCGGCGAAGTGAACGTGGAAAAGCTCAACCTTACGCGCGACACCCTGCGCGTTGAAGACATGCGCGAACGCAAGCTGCTGCTGTTCACCAGCCCCTGGAACGTAAACTGGGCTGAAGAGCACAACCCCGACCTGAAGATGAGCGAAGTGGGCAACTTCGATATCAAATAGCCAAAGCGGGCTTTAGCCCCCCCAAGCATGCATCAAGCGCCGCAGCTTCTAAGGTTCATAAATTTCAGGCAGGTTGGACGAGATCCAACCTGCTTTTTCTTTTTTCGCAGGACTGCCATCCGCGCATACCCAAGTTTTAATGTTCGCCTGGCGTAATGCAGGACATTCGGCCTTTCCGTAAATCACCGCCGACACTTGCGCTATTAAGCGAGGAAGGCCTTCGGCTCGCCAATGCCAGATCCAAGCTTAAGCAACAACCCTCGGCACCTAGGCATGGTTATAAATTTCATTAATGTTTGTAGGGGTTCTGTTGTTGGCGTTAATGAGGTTTTTCGTCTCTAGAGCGCTTACTTGGTTTGGGCATATAGTCGATATACCCCCAATTTAAAACAAACGTTTAAAGGACGTGAACCATGGCCGAACTCCCCCAGCGCCGCATAGATGCAAAGCTCATTCTTTCCGTAATTGCCTGCGGATTGATGTCGTGTTCGGGCGTGGTGGTAGAAACGGCCATGAACGTAACCTTCCCTTCGCTCATGACCGAATTCGGCGTAAGCACTGCGCTGGTGCAATGGGTTACCACAGGCTATTTGCTGGTTCTTACCGCCATCATGCCGCTTTCCGCTTTGCTGAAGAAGCGATTCCGCACTAAAACCCTGTTCCTGGTAGCCATCGCGCTGTTCATTGCCGGCACACTGGCCTGCGCATGGAGCCCCAGCTTCGCGGTGCTTATCACCGGGCGCCTGGTTCAAGGGGTTGGCACTGGCTTGGCATTGCCGCTTATGTTCAACATTGTTATTGAGCAGGCTCCGCTCGACCGAATGGGCCTGATGATGGGCATCGCTACGCTCATCACCGCTACCGCTCCGGCAATTGGCCCTTCCGTAGGCGGCCTTATTGTTACGTTGTGGGGCTGGCGCACCATCTTCTGGGTGCTGATGCCATTCTTGATTCTTTCACTCGTAGCAGGCCTGTATGCCATTCGACAAGTGAGCGATACCAAACCCGTTAAGTTCAGCCCGGCACAGTTCATAACGCTTGCCGGCGGATTCGTTTGCTTGGTGTTCGCCACCAGCAGCGCAAGCACTTCTGGGTGGCTCAGCGCCCCAGTTCTGAGCCTGTTTGCCGCAGCCATAGTGCTGCTTATAGCCTATGCAGCACTGGCAAGCAAGAGCGAACATCCGCTTATCAAAACCAGCATTTTCCGCAACCGCCGCTTTGTGCTATGCCTTGCGTACGTGGTGCTGTTCCAGGCCATTGTTCTGGGGTTGGGCTACCTTATCCCCTACTATGGGCAAATTGCTTGCGGACAGAACGCCTTCGATGCCGGCTGCCTGCTTCTGCCTGGCTGCATAATCGGCGCAATCATGGCCCCAATGGGTGGGCGCATCTTGGATATTATGGGCTCGCGCAGGCCGCTCACCATCGGCGCTTTCATTCAGCTTGCCTCCATGGTGTTGTTCATTGTTCTGGCCTTCGGCAACGAACCTTGGGTGTTCATGGCGGTGTACTTCATCGTACCTATTGCCCAGGGCCTTTCCATGGCGAATTCCATGACCACCGGCCTTACCTTCCTACCTGAAGAGCTGAAAACCGATGGCAACGCATCGTTTAACACCCTGCAGCAACTTGGCGGCGCCTTGGGCACCGCAATATGCACCTCTATCGTTAACGCATCGCAAGCCGCCGACGCCAGCAACCTGGTAGCTGGCACAATGGTCGGAACGCAGATTTCGCTCTACGTGCTTCTAGCTCTAGCCATTGTTGGCACTGTTTGCATACTTGCCGTATTCACGAATAAGAAGAAACAGCGTTAAGCCACTCAAAGCGCAACCCAATATTTAACCCGCTCGCCCCAGAATCGCCCTATCGGTCTTTGCGCTAACCAAGCCCGAAATCACAGCAAGGCGTAACAGGCTCTGACGCCGCGCAACACCGCAGCAAAGTGGCCCAACATCACTCCGCAAAGGCTCCGCGCCATGCAAATCCAACAACACCACCAAGCTCAACACGCTCAAACGCAGCACCCAATACAAAATGACGGCCCAGCACCCACTGAGCCGTCATCCTAGTTCATTCAATATTCGCTATCGAACTACTTACGTTCGGAATACGCCGAAGCCAAAGCTTCCACAATCCTGTCTTCTTCGAGCGGCTTGGAAAGGTGCCCGTTCATTCCCGCCTCCTGGCTTCGAATGGCATCGTCCACAAAAGCATTGGCCGACATGGCATATATGGGAATCTGCTTGGCATCGGGGCGCGCCAGCGCTCGAATGCTACGCGTTGCCTCCAGGCCATCCATTTCAGGCATCATGATATCCATGAAAATCAGGTCATAACGGCCAGGCTCAGCTTCGCCGAACATGCGCACTGCTTCCTTGCCATTAACCGCACGCTCAACCTCAACAGCATGCTGGCTCAAGATGAACTCTGCAATTTCTGCATTCAAGTCGTTGTCTTCAACCAACAAAACCTGCATGCCTTCGAATGTTTGGTTTAACGCAACCTTTTCATGGAAAGTCTCGTGCTTTGAAGCATCGATACGAAGCGGAAGCTCAACGGTGAATACCGTGCCTTCGCCTTCCTTGCTTTCAAATTCAATGGTACCGCCCATCTGCTGAACCAAATTCTTTACAATCGCAAGACCCAAACCCGTGCCGTCGGCAACGTCCAAAGCTTCGGGCCGACATTCCTGCGCAAATGTTTCAAACACATGGGGCTTGAATTCATCGCTGATGCCAATGCCGGTATCAGCGCAGGTAAACCGATATTTAGCTTCACCGTTCTTACAAGAAAGCTCTTCGGTGCGCAGCACAACCTTGCCGCCTTTGCGATTGTATTTAACCGCATTGGAAGCCAGGTTCATGATTATCTGACGCAAATGCTGCGGACTGCCAATTACATCCCAATGGTCAACGTTCAGATTGCTTTCTTCCTGCGCAAGGGAAATGCCATAGGCGGTGCCCTGCGTGGAAACAACGTTTGCAATGTCGTCCATCATCTGACGCAAGTTGAACGATCGCTGCTCAAACAGCATCTCGCCGCTTTCGAGTTTGTTCATATCAAGCACGTTGTTGATAAGGCCAAGCAAGTAGGTAGAAGCTTCCCATGCCTTCTTGCGGCATTCGGCCTGCTTTTCCATATCGTTAGGAAAATGCTCGCCAATTTCCAACATGCCGCGAATACCGTTAATGGGCGTACGAACATCATGACTCATGCGACGTAGAAAGTCGGTTTTTGCGATATTAGCGCGCTGAGCTTCGTTGGTAGCTTCCTCCAGCTCTTTCTGATATTCAATTTCCCTGAGCTTCTGGTCGGTAATTCGACGCACGCAATACAAGGCATTGGTTACCCTACCTTCGCTGTTGCGCTTCTTCACAATGAAGCGCGCAAGGTTCCACTGCCCCGTGCGCGTAAGGTATTCGGTGCTGATGGTATCGGTATTCTGCAGACGCTCAGCCAGCGTGTTCACGTCCATGAACTCGCGCATCATGGCCAGGCTTTCGTCCGAAACCCAAAGCTCGGCCTTTTCCTGCACCGCCTTTGCAGCATCGCCTTCTTCGCCAAAAACCTCGTCCATTTCAGGGCTCACGGAAAGAGCTTCGAAGTAATTGGAATCGATGTCTACGCGATAAATGCTGCGGTAGATCTTGCCAATGGCGGAAATTACCTCATAGTCGATCTCCAGCTGGGCCAACGAACGCAAGGTTTGACGTACGTTGCCAATATGCCCACCCAACGCGCGAAGCAGCTGCGCATACAGCGGGGTGTTAACGTTCGGGCTTGGGTTATCTACGCCGATGAAGCCAACAAGTTTGTGCCCGGCAAACACCGGAAACACCGCAAGCGAATGGATGTTCTGCGGCTTCAGGATGGCATATTCCCTGGGCATTTCGTTTGCCACGGCCTCAAGGTCGGAAATGATCATCGGCTTGCCGGCTACCAGCGCATCCACCCATATAGGCATATCTTCAGTGGGTATGCATTGCAGGTTTTCGATCTCAGGCGTTACGCCCGGGGCGCAATATTCGAAGGTGTTGCTAAGGGTGGCCCTTTCCTCATCGTCCCATTCGAAAACGTAGGCTCTGTCTGCCTGGGAAACGTTGCACAAGGCTTTCAGGATTTCAGGAATTCGGTTATCGAACTCCCCTTCGGTGCTGCACTGGTCCAAATTCGCCAAGCATTCAAGCATATGAACGAACTCTTCGCTGTTGAAAAGATCAATGGTCTCTTCGGCAGAGAAATTTTGAAAAGCAGCCATAACGCACCCCGCAATCAACGAACCGAAGCGTTGGGGAAGCATCCTCAGCGCAAGAACTTTTTCAATTACCATTATAATTGTTGGCCAATTTCCACGGATGCGTTTGCCCATGTTAGAAGTTAAATTTGCGCCAAGCGGTACCCCCCCCCGAAATAAATGGCACGATTTTAGGTTCAATATTCCACACATCAAATGTAACTGAGGAACAAAAAGACCCGCCGAAGCGGGTCCCTAAAGCTTGTCTCAAACGGAAGTTGACGCCAAAGCCTACAGAAGGGAAAGCACCTTCCAGTCGTGGCTGGGGTCTTCGGCGGGGGCCACCAATGAAAGAATGGCTACGGGCTTTGCGCCCTGGGCGGTTACCGTTTCGATAAGAGCCTTCGCAGTATCCTCGTTGTAGGAATCGATAACCAAGATGGTCTTCTCGTTCTTCTTGATGGAAGTACCTTTGGGAAGCTTGAAGCCCTCCCCTTTCTTTTCGGCACACAGGAAGCGCATCCAGGCAGCAAGCGCCACGGAATAGCCGAAATAGGAATCTACTCCTTCGGCGGCAACAACGAGCTCAGGCTTAGAATCGCGATCGACCTTCTGCAGCAGCTCCACAGCCAAACGATTGGCAACAATGGGGTCTTGCATCAAGGCAACGGAATTCACGGAGTACCTGCCCTCGGAACCTTCCAGGGCATTCATCTTGTTAAGCAGATCTTTTACTTCAGCAGCATCCATGCGCTACAGCTCCTTTGCAATGGCCTCGAAAGCAGCGGCCGGGTCTTCGTTTTCGGTAATGGGGCGGCCTACAACAATATGACTTGCGCCGTTGTCGAACGCCTGACGCGGAGTGGTTACGCGGCTTTGGTCGCCCATGGCGCTACCGGCAGGGCGTACGCCTGGGGTAACGATAAACGCTTCAGGGCCCAAAAGTTCGCGCAGCATAGGGGCTTCCTGCGGAGAAGCCACCACACCGGAAAGACCGGCTTCCTTAGCCTGACGGGCAAGCTCCTTTACCTGGTCGGCTACAGGGCGAACAACGCCGGTAGCTTGCAGGTCTTCGGCGCTCATGCTGGTAAGCACGGTTACCGCAAGGGATATGGGCTCTTCTTCGCGGCCTTGCGCTGCTTCCATGCCTTCCTTAGCTGCCTGCATCATCTTCACGCCACCAACGGCATGCATGGTAAGCATATCGGCGCCGGCCTCAGCAGCAGCCTTCGCGGCGCCCTTAACCTGATGCGGAATATCATGGAACTTCAGGTCTAAGAAAACCTTGAACCCCATGAACTGCAGCACTTTAACGAACTCAGGGCCTTCCTGATAGAACAGCGTCATGCCAACCTTGAGCCACTTCGCTTTGCCAGAGAGCATACCGGCAAGCTCTACGGCGCGCTCACGGTTGCAGTCGAGCGCTACGATTACACGATCTGCGCGGGGAATATCGTTGAAATTAGGCATCGAGTGCTCCAATCAATTCATTTACATCGGAAACGCCGGTTTGCTCGCAGTATTCCTGGATGCCGCGAATAACATCCAGCGTGGCGCGCGGGTTATTGAAGTTAGCAGTGCCCACGGCCACGGCAGTAGCGCCAGCCAACATGAACTCAACCGCATCGGTGCCCGTAGAAATACCGCCCATACCCAGGATGGGAACCTTAACGGCATTGTGAACCTGCCATACCATGCGCAAGGCAACAGGCTTAACAGCAGGGCCAGATAGGCCACCAACCACGCGCGAAAGCAGTGGCTTTTTTGTGCGAACGTCAATTGCCATGCCAAGCAGCGTATTGATAAGGCTGATGGCATCGGCGCCGGCAGCTTCAGCAGCCTTGGCAATCTCGGCGATGTCGGTAACGTTGGGAGTGAGCTTCACGAACATGGGGCGCTTTGTTTTGGCACGGCAAAGCGATACCACTTCTTCAACCATCTTCGGATCGGTGCCGAAGGTAAGGCCGCCGCTGTCCACGTTAGGGCAGCTGATGTTCACCTCGTAGGCATCTACGCAATCCGATTCTTCCAAAGCCTCAATAACAGCTTCGTACTCGGCAAAACTATGGCCCGAAACGTTCACGATTACCGTAGCGTCGTTTTCCTTCAGCCAGGGCAAATCGCGGTTCTTCAGCACTTCAACCCCAGGGTTTTGCAAACCAATGGAGTTGAGCATGCCAAACGGAGTTTCAGCAATGCGCGGGGCATCGTTGCCGGCCCATCCGTTAAGGGAAACGCCCTTGGTGGTTACCGCGCCCAAAGCCGAAGGAGGCACAAAGGCTGCGTATTCGCGGCCGCTGGCATACGTGCCGGAAGCCGTGGTTACGGGGTTTTTCATGGGCAGGCCGCCCAGGTTCACGTTAAGGTTCACGCTCATTTACCACACCACCTTGGAAGCATCGAAAACCGGGCCGTCTACACAGGAGCGCTTGCGGCCATCCACCGTTTCAACGATGCAAGAAAGGCAGGCACCAATGCCGCACGCCATGCGCTTTTCAAGCGAAACGAACGTAGGAAGGCCAGCATCCAGCGCAATGCCGGAAACAATGCGCATCATGGGCTCGGGGCCGCAGATGGCAACGTAGTCGAACTGCTTTTCAGCAACAAGCTCTTCCACCACCGTGGTAACGAAGCCCGCATGGCCGCGCGTGCCGTCGTCGGTGGCAAGGTGCGGCTCATGACCCAAAAGCTGGGTGTACTTTGGCTCGCACACCAGCGCTTCGGCGGTTTGGGCGCCCAGAACAACCTCAACGTTCACACCAGCTTCAACAAGCTCCTGAGCGTGCATGAACAGCGGAGCGCCGCCCACGCCGCCTGCAACCAGAAGGGCATTCTTGGTGCCTTGCGCAGCCTTCCAACCATGGCCGATGGGGCCCATGATGCTAGCCTGTGCTCCAGGCTGCACGGTGGTAAGGTGCTGGCTACCAAAGCCCACTGCCTGGTACAGGATAGTGAGCGTGCCCGCCTGCGCATCCACGTAGAACACGCTGAATGGGCGACGCAGCACATGCCCTTCCATGCCAGGGATAAGCATATGCACGAACTGCCCCGGCTGCACGGCAGCAGCCATTTCGCCCACTTCTACCGTTACCAGCCACAGGCGCTCGGTAAGCTGCTGGTTGGCAACTACGCGCGCTGCTGTTTCTTGAATTGCAGCCATTGGGTTACTTTTCCTCCCACTGCTCAAGATCCTGCAGGGCAATTACCGGAAGGTTCTGCTCGCGCAGGTTTTCGATGGCAGATACGAATGCCTGAGCACCGGCCAAGGTGGTTACGTAGCACAGGTTCTGGCGAACGCACATGGTGCGCAGCTGATAGCCGTCGCCGCGGGTTTCCTGGCCGAACGGCGTGTTTATAACCAGGTCGATCTCGCCATCCATGATCTTGGTGCCGATGTTGGGCTCTTCAGTGCCAATACGGCCAATCACCTGGCACGGGATGCTGGCCGAAGTAAGGGCACGGGCAGTGCCCTCAGTGCACAGCAGCTTGAAGCCCATGCGCGCCAGGTCGCGCGCCAAAGGCAGGATGGGGCGCTTATCGCGGTCGCATACCGAAACGAAGCAGGTGCCGCCCGTGGGCAATTCCATAGAAGCTGCAGCCTGGGTTTTTGCGTAGGCCGAGGGGAAGTTGTTGGCAATGCCCATAACCTCACCGGTGGACTTCATCTCGGGCCCGAGGATTACATCGGCGCCCGGGAAACGGCCAAACGGCATTACGGCTTCCTTCACGCAGAAGTGAGCCTGACGGCGCTCGTCAGAAGGCAGGCCGAACGAAGCGATCTTTTCGCCCGACATGATGCGAGCAGCAAGCTTGGCCAGCGGCACACCCGTCGACTTGGAAACGAAGGGCACGGTGCGCGATGCGCGCGGGTTTGCCTCGATAACGTAAACAACAGCGTCTTTGATGGCGAACTGGATGTTGATAAGGCCCACTACACCCAGGCGCTTTGCCAGGCGGCGCGTGATGTCGCGCAGCTGGGAAACCTGAGCCTCGGAAAGCGTGAAGGGCGGAATGCAGCAGGCGGAGTCGCCGGAGTGAACGCCGGCTTCCTCGATGTGCTCAAGCACGCCGCCGATGTACACGTCGGTGCCGTCGCACAACGCATCGACGTCGCATTCGATGGCGCCTTCCAGGAAGCGGTCAAGATACACCGGATGGTCGGGCGTGATGCGAGCAGCTTCAGCCATGTACTTTTCCAAGTACTTGGCATCGTAGGCAATAACCATGCCACGGCCGCCCAGAACGTAGCTGGGGCGAACCAGCAGCGGGAAGCCAATGCGGTCGGCAACCTGGCAGGCTTCCTCGAACGAAGAAGCCATGCCTGCAGCGGGATACGTGATGGAAAGCTCGTCCAGAATGGCCGAGAAGCGGTCGCGGTCTTCAGCAAGGTCGATGGCTTCGGGCTTGGTGCCCATAACGTGCACGCCGGCGTCTTCCAGCGCACGGGCAAGCTTGAGCGGAGTCTGGCCGCCCAGGGTTACCACCACGCCGTCGGGCTGCTCAACGTCCACAATGTCCATAACGTCTTCGTAGGTAAGCGGTTCAAAGTACAGGCGGTCGGAAGTATCGTAGTCGGTGGAAACCGTTTCAGGGTTGCAATTAACCATGATGGTTTC
>CAZQWR010000033.1:0-14246 GCA_964597085.1 uncultured Cryptobacterium sp. | reverse complement strand
AAAAGCCTGTAAATGCGCTCGGTTACCTGCGGTGCGGGGGGGGGCAAAAGGCATAAAAAAAAGGTTGAAACAACGGCGGGGTTCGCCCGCCACGCCATTGGGCGCCGGTTGGAGTAGGAATTCTTGCTGAGCTGGGAAAACGTTCGATTGGCGCAATAGGGAAGAAGGAACATGAACTACGTCACCCCGGTTGGCTTCCGCGATGTTATGAGCGATGAGGCTCTTGTTCGCGAAGACCTAACGGCACGCGTCCGCGCTTGCCTTGCGGAAAAGGGCTATCGCCCGGTTGAAACGCCCACGCTTGAAGTGCTTGATGTGATGGAAGCGGGTGGCCATGTGCCCGAGGCCCCGTTCAAGTTCTTCGATTCCCACGGCGACCTGCTGGCAATGCGCCCCGACGTAACCATGCAGATTGCGCGCATGTGCGCCACGCGTGGCCTGCCTGCAGGTCAGCCCCTGCGCCTTCGCTACACCCAGCGCGTGTTCCGCGAAAAAACGGCTGAAGCTGCAGCGCGTGAGCTTACCCAGTACGGCGCAGAGTGCATTGGCGCCACCGGCAAGGAAGCCGATGCCGAGCTGGTTTCGCTGTTCGCGGCGGCGCTTACCGAATGCGGCTTGAAGGAGTTCACCATCGCGCTTGGCTCCGCCGGCGTTCTGCGCGATTTGCTGGCTGCTTCCAACGCTTCCGAGCAGTGGAAGAGCGCAGTGCTGCAGGCCTATCACACCTCCAACTTCGTATACCTGGGCGAATTGGTTGCTGCGGCCGAGGCTGCTGCGGCCGGCACCGTGCAGGAAGGCGGCAAAGACTTCAAGTTGGCCGACCCTGCGCTGGCAAACCCGGGCAACGTTATTCCCGCAATTGCGCAGGCCATCTTCGTACTTTCGCGTTTGCGCGGTGGTAAGCAGGCCTTGGCTCAGGTGCGCACGCTTCTGGAGCCGCTGGGCTGCGCCAAGGGCATTGCGGAACTTGAACAGGTATACGACCAGCTGGTTGAGGCCGGCCTGGAAAGCAAGCTGCTCATCGACTTTTCGGTAATGAGCTCGTTCGACTACTACACCGGCTTGGTGTTCGAGGTTTACGCGCCTGGTTTGGGCTCGCCTTTGGGTGGCGGCGGCCGTTACGACAACCTGCTTGCTCAATACGGTGCCGAGCAGGTTCCCGCCGCAGGCTTCGCCTTCTACTTGGAGCAGGTAATGGCCGCGCTGGAAGCCGCCGAGGAAACTCGCCCGCTGCGCATTGCCGTGCCGAAGGGCTCGCTCAAAGAAGGCTCCATTGCCGTGCTTGAGGCTGCCGGCCTGGATGTAACCGGCTTGGCCGATTCCGGCCGCACGCTCATGCTACGCAACGGCGACGTTGAATACATGTTCGTGCGCCCCACCGACGCCCCGGTGTTCGTTGCCTTGGGCGCTGCCGACTGCGGCATCTGCGGTGAAGACTCGCTTATCGAAGCAAGCCCCGAAGTGGTTGAGCTGGCCGACCTGAAGTTCGGCGGCTGCCGCTTCATCGTGGCCGAATCGGCTGGCACCACCGAAAAGGTGGAAAGCCGCTACCGCAAGCTGGGCTCCATCCGCGTGGCAACCAAGTATCCCAACATCACGCGTTCGTACTACGCCAAAATCGGCACGCCCGTTGAAATCGTGAAGCTTCACGGCAACATCGAGCTGGCGCCCATCACCGGCATGGCCGAGCGCATTGTGGACATTACCGCGACGGGCACCACGTTGCGCGAAAACAACCTGGTGGTTGTGGACGACGTGCTGGCATCCACCGCACGCTTCTTCGCCAACCCATGCTCGTACCGTACCAACCCCCGCGTGGGCGAACTCGCCGACGTGCTTTACTCGCAGGCTAAGGAGAAATAAATGAGAAGGATCGAACTCGCACCCGGCCAGGTGTTTGAAGACAAGATGCTCAACCGCATCGGCGCGTTCAACGCCGAAGCCATGATTGCCGCCACCAACATCGTTGAGGATGTGCGCAACCGCGGCGACGAGGCCCTGCGTGAATACACTGCCAAGTTCGATGGCGTGGAAATTGAGAGCTTCCGCGTTTCCGACGAAGCCATTGAAGCTGCGCTTTCGCAGGTAGACCCCACGGTTTACGCAGCTCTGGAAAAGGCCGCGGCCCAGATCCGCGATTTTCACGAGCGTCAGAAGCAGCAGAGCTGGATCAACGTTCGCCCCGACGGCGCCATGGTGGGCGCCAAGGTGCAGCCGCTTGATTCCGTGGGCGTGTACGTTCCCGGCGGCCGTGCGCTGTATCCTTCCTCCGTTTTGATGAACGCCATTCCGGCATCCGTTGCGGGCGTGCAGCGCATTGCCTGCGTAACCCCGCCCACCAAAGACGGCTCGCTGGATTCCGCCATCATCGCAGCCTGCAAGCTTGCCGGCGTTACCGAGGTGTACTCCGTTGGCGGCGCTCAGGCGGTTGCCGCATTGGCCTACGGCACCGAATCCATCCCGAAGGTAGACAAGATCACCGGCCCGGGCAACGCTTTCGTTGCTGCGGCAAAGAAGCTGGTTATGGGCGACTGCGGCATCGATATGATTGCCGGCCCTTCCGAGGTTTGCGTGGTTGCCGATGAATCGGCCCTGCCCGAAATGGTGGCCATCGACCTTATGGCCCAGGCCGAGCACGACCCGCTGGCCAGCTGCTACCTGGTAACCTTCAGCGCCGAGTACGCCGACAAGGTGGAAGCCGCCATTGCCGAGCACCTGAAGCGCTCCACCCGTGCAGAAATCACCACTTCCTCCCTGGAAAACAAAGGCCTCATTGTGGTGTGCCCCAGCCTGGCAAGCGGCATGGAAGCCGTTAACGTCATTGCTCCCGAGCACTTGGAAATGCACGTGGCCAACCCTTCCGAGCTGTTGGGCCAGATTCGCCACGCCGGCGCCATCTTCATGGGCGAATGGACGCCCGAGGCTGTGGGCGACTACGTTGCCGGTCCCAACCATACGCTTCCCACCGGTGGTACGGCGCGCTTCTCCAGCCCGCTTTCCACCGATGAGTTCATCAAGAAGAGCTCCATCATCCAATACAGCCCGGCTTCGCTTTTGAACGATGCCTCGGCAATCGTAACCATCGCCGACCACGAGGGCCTGTGGGCCCACGCGGAGTCGGTTCGCTTGCGCCGTGCCATGCTGGAGCAGGGCGGCGCCAAGGCCCTGGAGGAATAATGGGCAAGGTACGCAAATCGCAGGATGCGCTCGACGGCATTGTGCCGTACGACCCGAAGTACCTGCCGGCGGAAATTCTGCTTTCTGCAAATGAAAATCCCTGTTCTGTGCCCGCGGTTGTGGAAGAAGAGGTGCTGGCCGGCCTGAAGGGCTTTGCCTTCAACCGCTACCCCGACCCGCTGGCAAACGAGCTGCGCGACTTAATTGCTCAGCGCGAAAATGCTGCGCTGGAAGCGCAGGGGAGCAGCCTGCGCCTTACGCGCGAAAACGTGCTGGTGGGCAACGCGGGCGACGAATTGCTGTTCGATTTTTCGCTGGCATGGGGCGGCCCGGGCCGTACGCTTTTGAACGTAACGCCTACGTTTAGCGTGTACGCGGCAAATTCCGAGCTTACGGGCACGCGCGTGGTGGAAGTGCCGCGCCGCGCCGATTATTCGCTCGATGAGGAAGCCGTGCTTGTGCGCGCTGCCCAGGGCGATGTTGATCAGGTGGTTATCACCAGCCCCAACAACCCCACGGGTAGTATGGTCTCCGAATCGTTCATGCAGAAGCTGCTTTCCGCAACCGATGCACTGGTAATGCTCGACGAAGCCTACATCGAGTTCGCCGATGAAGGCAGCCTGGTGCGCCTGGTGGCCGAGCACGAGAACCTGCTGGTTCTGCGCACCTTCAGCAAGGCTTACAGCTGTGCGGGCGTGCGCCTGGGCTACATTTTGGCGCAGCCCAGCGTTATCACCGAATTCATCAAGGTGCGCCAGCCCTATTCGGTGGATGCGGTTTCGCAGCTCATCGGCCGCGCCGTGGTGCGCAACACCGCTGCGTTTGCCCCAGGCATCGAAGCCATCAAGCAACAGCGCGCCGTGGTGCTTGAATGCTTGCGCGCCATCCCGGGCATTTCCAATGTGTACGACACGCAGGCCAACTTCATCTTGGTGCGCATCCCCGATGCTGGCACTGTATGGGAAAAGCTTTATGAGCAGGGCATTCTGGTGCGCGACTTCAGCAAGTCAAAGGGCTTGGAAAACTGTCTGCGCATTACTGTTGGCACTGCCAAAGAAAACGAGGCGCTGCTTGGCGCCCTAACCGCCATCTTGAACGAGCGAGGTTAACCATGGCTCAGCATCGCGTTGCGGAAATCAGCCGCAAAACCAAGGAAACCGACATCCAGGTGAAAATCGACCTGGACGGCACCGGCGTTACCGACATCGATACGGGCGTGCCGTTCTTCGACCACATGCTCGATGCATTCGGCCGTCATGGCTTGTTCGACCTCACCGTGCACTGCAAGGGCGATATCGAAGTGGACGCGCACCATTCCGTGGAAGACTGCGGCATTGTGCTTGGCCAGGCGCTTGCCCAGGCCATTGGCGAAAAAAAGGGCATTGTGCGCTACGGCTCCAGCCTGCTTCCCATGGACGAAACCTTGGTTATGGCGGCGGTTGACTTCAGCGGCCGCGGCGGTTGTTACGCCGATTTGAACATTCCCGCTGAACAGGTGGGCAATTTCGATACCGAGCTGGGCGTGGAGTTCTTCATCGCCTTTGCCAGCAATGCAAACATCACGTTACATGTTCGCCAAATTGCAGGCGCAAACTCGCATCATATTCTGGAGGCCTCCTTCAAGGCGGTAACGCGCGCACTGAAGGAAGCCGTTGCCATCGACCCGCGCATCGCCGATGTGGTGCCCAGTACCAAGGGAGCTCTGTAATGGCTCGCATTTGCGTTATCGACTACCGCCGAGGCAATCTGGCCAGCGTGCATCGCGGCCTGGTTGATTCCGGCTACGACGCTTTCGTCAGCGAAAAGGCGGAAGACATCATGGCTGCTGACGGCCTGGTGCTGCCCGGTGTGGGCTCGTTTGCCGACGCCATGACGTTCTTGAACGAAAGCGGCCAGGCTGAAGCCATTCGCGCCCGCGTGGCGCAAGGCGTGCCGTTTTTGGGCATTTGCCTGGGCCTTCAGCTTGTGTATGCACAGGGCTACGAAGGCTGCGAGGAAGGCAAGCCCATGGCTGGCCTTGGCCTGGTGCCGGGTGAAGTAGTGCGCATGCCCGCTGAAACGCCCGAAGGCAAGAAGCTGAAGGTGCCGCACGTGGGTTGGAATTCCGTGGATATGGTTCCTGGCAACCCGCTGTTCGAGGGCATTCCCAACAACTCGTACTTCTACTTCACACATTCCTACATTGGCGTGCCTGCCAATAGCGCCGATGCTGCTGGCACCACCGAGCATGCGCAGCCCTTTGTAAGCACCATTCGCCATGGCAATGTGTTTGCCACTCAGTTCCACCCTGAAAAATCTTCCGCGCTTGGCATGCGCGTGCTTTCCAATTTCGGAAAGATGGTTGAAGCCTACGCCAAGGAGGCCCGCGCATGATTCTGGTTCCCGCAATCGACATCCTGGACGGCAAGGCTGTGCGCCTGAAGAAGGGCGACTACAACCAGGTAACCGTGTACAACGAAGACGCTGTGGCCCAGGCCCGCGCATTTGCCGAAGCCGGCGCCCAGCGCATCCACATCGTTGACTTGGACGGCGCCCGCGATGGCGCGCCTACCAACATGGCGCTTATCAAGCGCATGGTGGAAGGCTTGGATGTGGAGGTTGAAGTGGGCGGCGGCATCCGTTCCATGGAAGCCATCGAGCGCTACGTGGAAGCGGGCGTTCGCCGTGTGGTTTTGGGCTCCGCTTTGGTGAAAGACCGTTCTTTTGCCGTGGAGGCCGCCAAGAAGTACGGCAGCCTTATAGTTGCCGGCATCGATGCGAAGGACGGCATCGTGGCAACCGAGGGCTGGCTCGACACGGCCGATGGCGTGCCTGCCCAGCAGCTTATTGCCGAGCTTGCCGAAATGGGCATTACCAACTTGGTGTACACCGACATTGCCCGCGACGGCATGCAAACCGGCATCGATGCTGAAGCGTATGCAGCCATGGCGCGTAGCTGCCCTGGCGTGCGCATTACCGCATCGGGTGGCTTGGCCAGCTTGGACGATTTGCGCAACCTGGTTGCCACGGGCGCTGCAATCGACGGCGCCATCACCGGCCGCGCTATCTACGAAGGCAACTTCACCGTGCAGGAAGGCATCGCGGCAATTCGTGAAGCCGAAGCTGCCCTGGCGGCAAAGTAGAACTTTTTGGCCGGCGTTTGCGCTGGCCAGCTAACAATTTCAGGGCTGCCGAAAGCCGAAGGCCCCAACGAAAGGTGCACCAATGCTCACGAAACGCGTCATACCCTGCCTGGACGTTAAAGACGGCCGCGTGGTGAAGGGCGTCAACTTCGTTAACCTGCGCGATGCCGGCGACCCGGTTGAGCTTGCCGCGGAATACGACCGCCAGGGTGCCGATGAAGTGGTGTTCCTGGACATCACCGCAACGCACGAAGGTCGCAAAACCACCATCGAAATGGCCTCGCGCGCATCCGAGCAGGTGCATATTCCCTACGCTGTGGGCGGGGGCTTCCGCGAACTGGCCGATATGCGCACTATGATTGCTGCCGGTGCCGACAAGGTAAGCCTGAACTCGGCGGCCATTGCCGACCCTTCGCTCATTACCGCGGGCTCGCTGGCGTTTGGCAGCCAAGCCGTGCTGGTGGCCATCGATGCCAAGCGCGTTCCCGGCAACCCCAATAAGTGGACGGCCTACATCCACGGCGGTCGTAAAGACACTGGCATCGATGCTGTTGAGTGGGCAGCCGAAGCTGCCAAGCGCGGCGCTGGCGAAATCTTGCTTACCAGCATGGACTGCGACGGCAGCAAAGATGGCTTCGACCTGGCCCTTACCCGTGCGGTTGCCCGCGCGGTTGACATTCCGGTAATCGCATCGGGCGGCGTGGGCAAGCTCGAGCATTTTGCCGAGGGCATCATCGAAGGCGAAGCCGATGCCGTGTTGGCAGCCAGCGTATTCCACTTCGGCGAGCTCACCGTGCGCGAAGTGAAAGAATACATGGCCGCCCAGGGCATCCCCGTGCGCCTGTAGGCTTTGGGCTACAGGCTTGGGCGGCTGCTCTTTACGAATGGGCATCGCTTTTTGGCCCTCGCCCTTCAGCGCCTTGTCCGCCCAGTAAGATAGATGCGGCACATGCATTGGCGCCAAACCAATCATCAGCAAAGGAAGAACCTCATGAGCAGCAAAGAAACCGCGAGCCTTTCCATCGAAGACCTTGCTTATAACGAAGCGGGGCTTATTCCGTGCATTGTGCAGGATGTTGATTCGCGCGAAGTGCTCATGATGGCCTGGATGAATGCCGAATCGGTGCGCCGCACCGTTGAGCAGGGCACCACTTGGTTCTGGAGCCGTAGCCGCCAGAAGTATTGGCACAAGGGTGAAGAATCGGGCAATACCCAGCAACTGGTGGAGCTCCGCTACGATTGCGACGCCGACACGCTGCTTGCCTTGGTAAAGCCTGCTGGCCCGGCATGCCACACCGGCAACACCACTTGCTTCTACCGCAGCTTCTAACGTGTTCGGATTCATCCTTCCCAACCTAAACAGCCTGGGCGAAGAGGAGAAAGCCCGCTACCAGGCCTTGTATTGCGGCGTGTGCCGTTCCATTCGCGCGCGCTACGGGCAGCGCTGCCGCATAACCGTTTCGTACGACATGACGTTCATGGCCATGGGGCTAGGTTCCATGTACGAGCCGGTTGAGCGCGCCGGCCAGAAGCGTTGCCCAGTGCACCCGCTGAAACCCCAGGCTATTGCGCAAAGCGAAATAACCGACTACGCCGCCGACCTAAGCGTTGCGCTGGCGTACCACAAGCTTATGGACGACTGGCTGGACGACCGTTCCGCCAAGGCGCGCGCTGCTGCTGCAGCCATTGCCGTTCCCTACAAAAAGGCCAAGCGCCGCCAGCCTGTGGCGTGCGGAGCCATTGAGCAGGCCATGGCGCAGATCCACAAGATAGAGCAACAGGGCCTGGCGTTGCGGGCGGGTAGCGCCACCGCTGTCACGGGTGCAGCTTCTGCTACTGGCACTGCCGCTTCGGGCGTTATCGCACAGGTAGGCGCCGGGGGCACGGTTGAATTGGACGCTGTTGCCGGGCTGGCGGGTGCTGTTTCTGCTACGGACACTGCCGCGTCTGCGGGCACTGACGAGGGCGCTAACGGTTCGATTGCGGTTGGCTCTGCCGCATCTGAGCCTTCTCTTGGCAACTTCGACCCCGATGCTGCGGCTAACCGCTTTGGCATGCTTTTGGGAAGTCTTTTCGCGTGGAAAAATGACTTTTGGGCAACGGACTTACGCCGTTTCGGTGCACGATTGGGGAAATTCGTTTATGCCATGGATGCAGCGATGGACATGCGGCAAGATCAAATAGCGGGCAGCTACAACCCATTTTTGCTTATGGGTCGTGAAAACGACGATTTGAGGGAAGATCTGGAGCTGCTTGCCGCAGGCATGGCCGAAGCGTTCGAGCGCTTGCCGCTGGAACGCGACGTGCATGTGCTGCGCAGCGTGCTGTACTCAGGCGTATGGCAGCGCTTCAATGCGAAGGAGAGCAAGGAGCATGGTGAAGGACCCCTATGAGGTTCTAGGAGTTAGCCGAGGGGCTTCGGCCGACGAGGTGAAGAAGGCGTACCGTAAGAAGGCGCGCGAAAACCACCCCGACTTGAACCCGAACGACCCAAAGGCCGCCGAGCGCATGAACGAGGTTAATGAGGCGTACGATCGCATCATCAACCCCGAAAAGTATGCTGCAAGCGATGCGCGCGCAGCAGCCAGCGGTGCCGCAAACGCGGGCCAGGGCAGCGCGCAAGGCAACCCCTTCGCCGGCAACCCGTACACGCGCGGCTCGTACACCGGCCAAGGTCAGGGCCAAGGTTACACCACCCAGGGCAATCCCTACGGTTGGACCACGGTAGATTTCGAAGACATCTTCGGCTTCGGCGGAATGGGCGGCTTTGGTGGCCCTATTCACCCGGAAGCGGCGGCAACCGACAGTTCCACCGTGCGCGCTGCAATCGACGCCATCAATGCCAACCGCTATGAACAGGCGGTCGGGCTGCTCAACACCATTACCAGCGATGGCCGCAATGCCCGCTGGTACTACCTTTCCGCGCTGGCCAACAAGGGCAATGGCAGCACCTTGCGCGCGCTCGAGCATATTCGCAAGGCAGTGAAGCTGGAGCCCAGCAACCGCGAATACCAGCGCACCTACCAGCAGTTTCAAATGGCCGGCCAAAGCTACAGCGAAGAGGGCAAGCAGCGCGGCTTCAGCATGGGCGCCGTAGACCCCATGATGATCTGCTGCGGCTGCTGCCTGGCCCAATACGCCTGCGGCATGCTAGGAAGAGGCTTCTACTTCTAATGCAGAAGGGGCAGGCGCGGAACACTTCCATCAAAGCGGGTTCTGGATGAGCCGAGCCTCTCTCGGGCCTCGCCTACGCCTTTTTCGCTTTTCAAAGAATTGAGATTTAAAAAGGTGTGGGCGGCGCGAAGACCGGCTTGACGCATGGTTCAGGGCATCCTTGTAATTTTTGGTCAAGTACCTGGGGCGCCGCCTTGCATTCAATTCTTTGAAAAGCGGGCTCCAGAGAGGCCCGAGAGAGGCTCGGCCCACCCAGAACCAGACGCGGGGTAGTTGCTTGCCCCAACCAGAACGAATAGTAAGAAGAAACGTTCAGCAAGGAGGCCCACATGGGCGCAACGATCGGAATCGACTTAGGAACTACTAACAGCTGTGTAGCCGCCATGGAAGGCGGACGTGTAACCATCATCCCGAATGCTGAAGGCGAGCGTACCACTCCCAGCGTGGTGGCATTCAGCAAGGCGGGGGAGCGCCTGGTGGGAAGCTTGGCGCTGCGCCAGGCGGCGGTTAACCCCGATCGCACCATTTCCAGCGTTAAACGCCATATGGGCAGCAAATGGAAGAGCCCTTCTATCGATGGTAAAACCTATGGCCCGCAGGAAATTTCGGCCATGATATTAACCAAGCTTCGCAAAGATGCTGAAGCCTACCTTGGCCAGGAAGTAACCGATGCGGTAATTACCGTGCCCGCGTATTTCGACGATTCTCAGCGTCAGGCCACCAAGGATGCCGGCCGCATTGCGGGGCTCAACGTGCTGCGTATCATCAACGAGCCTACCAGTGCTGCGTTGGCCTACGGCCTGGACAACGGTACGCCGCAGAAGGTTATGGTGTACGACCTGGGCGGTGGCACGTTCGACGTTTCCATCATTGAAATCGGTGGCGATGTTATTGAGGTTCTGGCAACTTCGGGCGACAACCACCTGGGCGGCGATGACTTCGACGAGCGTTTGGTAACGCACATCGTAGATGCCTTCAAGAAGGAGCATGGCGAAGACCTGCGCCGCAATGCCATGGCCTATCAGCGAATCTTGGAAGCGGCGGAGCAGGCGAAGAAGGAGCTTTCCTCCGCTCAGTCAACGCAGGTGAACCTGCCCTTCATCACGCAAAACTCCCAGGGCCCCGTGCACCTGGACATGTCCATCACCCGCGCCGAGTTCGAGCGTATGACGGCCGACTTGGTGCAGCGCACCACCGAGCCCTTCCAGATGGCGCTCGACGACGCGGGCATTGCCGCAAGTGAGCTTGGTTGCGTGCTGCTGGTTGGCGGTTCCACACGCATTCCTGCAGTTCAGGAGCACGTAAAGAAGCTCACGGGCAAGGAGCCTTCTTCCTCTATCAACCCCGACGAATGCGTGGCAACCGGCGCTGCTATTCAGGGCGATACGCTTTCTGGCGCCAACACGGGCATCGTGCGCGCCAATAGTTTGCTGCTGCTGGACGTAACCCCGCTTTCCCTTTCCATCGAAACCGTGGGTGGCGTGGCTACGCGCCTGGTTGAGCGCAACACTACCTTGCCGGTGCATTACTCGCAGATTTTCAGCACCGCTGCTGCGTTCCAAACCAGCGTGGAAATCAAGGTGCTGCAGGGCGAGCGCCCCATGGCTAAAGACAACAAGGCCATCGGCACCTTCCGCCTAAAGGGCATCAAGCGCGCTCCGGCGGGCGTGCCCAAGATCGAGGTTACCTTCGACATCGATGCCAACGGCATCCTCACCGTTTCGGCGAAGGACCTGGGCACAGGCAAGGAGCAGTCCATTACCATCGACGATTCCGACCGCATGTCCGACGAAGAGATTCAGCAGGCTATCAACGATGCACAGGAATACGCCGAGGAAGACGAGTTCCGCCGCGCCACCATGGATGTGCGCCAGCGCGCTGAAACCCTGGCAGCTGAGGTTGACCAGGCGCTTTCCAAGGTGGGCAAGCAGCTGGACAAGCAGGAAAAGAAGCAGGTGAAGGCCGACCTTGTTGAGCTTCGCCGCATTCTTATGAAACGCCCCAGCAAAAAGGAGCGCCAGAATCCCGAAGAAGAAGGCCGCCGCATTGTGGTTGCCGCCGAGCAGCTCGACCGCAGCAGCGCACACTTGCGCGAACTTGCCGCCGAGTAACTGCCGGCACGCCGGTAGGAAGGCTAAACCGATTCCCTCAGGGCCCGTGGCAAATGGCTGCGGGCCCTTGCTTCTTTTGGGCTGCGCTTTGCTTTACGGAGCTGGGTTACCTTGACGAAAGCGGTAGCTTGGGCAAGTTACTAACTGCCCCTCTGGTTTTCTGTGCGTATTTCGTTTCTTGCGGGCTGTCTTTTACCTATTGGCAAGCCTAAAAGTCCCTGTAAGTAATAAAATTTTCAGTTAAAAGCAAAATCTGGATTAAAGAGAGAAGCCCACCATGGAAAAGATGAGCTTTCAGCATGGGAAAACCGCACTACTGGCTGTGATTTGCGGCCTTTTCGCGCTGATAACGTGCGTGTGCGCTCTGTTCCCTGCGCATGCATTCGCTAGTGGCGGGAATATCCTCGCCTACACCTACGAAGGCGGCGTGCGCACCTACTACACTTCCATTCAGGAAGCCATACAGGTGGGCTACGACAAGGGTTACACCATCTACATGGCGCGCGACTGGGAAATATCCTCCAGGCTCGATATCGCCGACAACAAAACTCTCACCATCGACATGAACGGCCATGCCATTCGCAGCACCGCCTCGGGCAACGACTCGATAATCACCTTGAATAAGAACGCGAATCTCACGCTGAAGTCCACCACAACCAGCACGTTCACCTACACCGGTTACGATAACGCTACTGGCAATCAGCAAAGCTGCACCATTCAAACCGGCGGCCTGGTCACTGGTGGTAACACCAATTATGCAGGCTGCATGCGCGTGCTAGCGAACGCCACGTTAACGTTGGACAACGTGGCGATTGCCGGGAATACGGGCCATATCGTGGCCGGCCTTGAAGCCAAAGACAACAGCACCATCAACATGAAAAATGGTGCAAGCATCGAGCATAACAGCGGTAATTACAAAGACTCGGGCTACGGCGGCATTTATGCAAATGGTGACGATGTCACCATCAACATGGACGACAGTAAGATCAGCAAGAACTATTCCATCGGCAAAAAGGGCGGCGGTGGCGTCTACTCTGGCGCAAGCGCTACGCGAATCTTCCTGAAGAACAATTCCACCATTTCGGAAAACTATGCAAAGCAAGGCGGCGGCGTCTACTTCGCGTACGCCTACTTCGGTATTTATGGCGACAATACAGGCTCGATTACGGGCAACCACGCTTACGGCGATGTCAGCAGCGGTTACGGTGGCGGCGTTTGCACCGAGAATTGCACGTGGCACACAAGCGAAGGCACGCTGCAGGACATTAGCATCACGGGCAACGTTGCCAACAACAATGGCGGCGGCGTCGATTTGAACCAGAATTGGACGCGTGTAATCAATTGCACCATCAAGGGCAACCAAACCCTAGGCGGCGATGGCGGCGGCGTTCGCGTGCGCAGCTCCAACATCAGCCTTGAAAGCTGCACCATCACCGATAACTTCTGCAGCGGCAGCAAAGAGGGCGGCGGCGTCTTTGTGGACAGCCAATATGACATAAAGCTCATTGGCAAAACGATCATCCAGAACAACACGCGCGGCCAAAACGGCAGCAAAGACGACCTTTTCCTGGAAGACACGCCTGTCACTAAGGCGTACATCACGGGCGGTGTGGACGAAGGCTCGAAAGTCGGCGTGCGCCTAAGCCAGGATGGCGAACGTCGCTTCGGCAAGAACGTCACCACGTACACCACCGGCACTTACTTCATCGACCTGGACGGCTACTATGTAACCCACGGCACCGACGCGGGCGGCGATCTATGGCAGCGCAAGAGCGCCGACATGAAGTTCCCGCTCAACGTCAACGGCACCGAAGTTGGTCTGTACAAATACGGCGAGGCCGTAAGCGTAAACGGCAACTCCTCCGATTCGAGCAAGGTGTTCTGGTACTGGGACGCCGAAAGCGCAAAGGGCTTGGTCCCCATCAGCGACTACATCACCGACGAGAACAAGTACGACCCGACTCTGTCCTTCTCCATGCCGCAAGACGGCGTTTTCGTGAGCGCGAAGTACGCCGATGCCATCACGAAGGGCAAGTTCACGGTTGAAAAGCCCGTGCCCGGGCAGGAACTTGCCACCGAGGCGACGTTCGTGCGCACCGATTCGGGCGATGGCCCCTCTGAGGAAATTCCGGAGCTTGCCGTTACCTGGTACGAGGTAGGCGCCAATGGCAACAAGACGCAGGCTTCTGGCAAGGCGAAATACGACACCACCTATGTTGCGGAATTCAGCATTCGCAACCAGCAGTACAACGGCGTTGCATTCTCCAAGTCCATCGTTGCCAACGACATAGATGTCTACATGTCGAGCGATAGGAGCAGCGCAGCAAGCGCATCCGTTACGGCAGACACCGGGGTCTTCACGGTGGAATCCTGGCAGTACACCACACCCAAGCCCGCCGTCAAGGCCATCGCGAAGACGTACATGACCGCCGCCGTGGGCACGAGCGCGCGCGAGCTTGAGAAGTCGCTGCCGAGCAAGGCCACCGTGCACCTGGAGGACGGCAGCTCCGTGGTCGTCGACACCGACGCGACCGGGCGGATCAACTGGCCCGACGGCCTGCTCGATTCCAGCGGCCACGTCAAGAACCCCGAGGGCAGCACCATCCTTCTCAACATGGAGCTCCCCCTGAAGGAGAATCCGGCCGTTCCGGGCATCGAGAAG
>CAZQWR010000032.1:9374-14298 GCA_964597085.1 uncultured Cryptobacterium sp. | reverse complement strand
CTCGCTGTTTCGTCCGACTCTTCAACTGGGCATACGGCTCGCTCAGCGGCCTTCGGCCGACTTCGCATCGCCTTGCTTTCTGCAATGGGGACTTACCTGGTTGGGAGTTTGCTGGCGGCGGATGGCTCGTTTTTGGCCTTCGGCTTAAAAACATCGCCTCGTTCTGCGATGGGAGGCTTGCCGGGTTGGGACTCCTTGCTTTCCTGTGGCTCGCTCAGCGGCCTTTCGGCCGGCTTCGCATCGTTTTGTTGGGCGATTAGTCGCTAAGGTTTGGTTGCACGGGGTTAATGGTTTGTTATTTGGCGGGAGCAGTGCTCCCGCTTTTGTATTATTTACCTGTGAAACGAAATTAGGAGTGGCTATGCGTGTTGATTTGAATGGGCCGTATATGGAATTCGAGCCTCGTCAGGCGGCTAAGGATGCTATTGAAAAGGCCTGGGCAACGCCAGGGTTTGAACCGGTGCAGCCTAGGTACGCCTCCACGGTAATGCTGGTGCGCAATTCTGCTCCTGGGCAAACCAAGTTCCGTATCGAAAGCGGTAACTTTGCCCCCGATTTTCCAACGGGGCAGGAACTCGATGTGTTCATGATTCGCCGTGTGAAAACCATGCAGTTTGCGCCAGATGCAGTTGTTTTCCCTGGTGGGCGCGTTGACGACTGCGACTCCAATCCGAACCTTCCTTGGTGTGGTCCAAGCCCCGCCGAATGGGCGGAGCTTATGAATGTTTCTGAAGAGGTGGCTCGTCGCGTGGTGGTTGCTGCTGCACGCGAAGTGTTCGAAGAATGCGGCGTTTTGCTTGCTGGCCCTAGTGAATCTGAAACCGTGCAGGACATGTACAACCCAAAGTGGGCTGAAGGACGCAAAGCTTTGGAAAGCCACCAGGTTGCCTTTGCCGATTTTTTGTTACAGAACAACTTGGTGCTTCGCACTGATTTGCTGGGTCTAATTTCAAACTTCTGCACGCCAGAACCCGAGCCGCGCCGCTACAACACGTTCTTCTTTAGCGCCCTGTTGCCCGAAGGCCAGCAGCCCGATGGTGAAACCAGCGAAGCTCAGGTAGCCGATTGGGTTACCCCGGCATGTGCCGTACGTGCTTCTGACGAGGGAAAATGGCTGGTGCTTGCGCCCACTATGTACAACCTTACTTGCGTTGCCAATGCAAAGAGCGCACAGGAATTCGTTAACACGCGCAAGCGCCTTACGCGTTATATGTCGGTGCCGCGTAAGCTGGAAAATGGCACCGTGGTGTACCATTGCGATTTCCCAAAGAGGGATTAAATGGGATTCATCGTTGACGACCATCCTTGGGAAGGCGGACGCGTTAGCAACCGTGTTCTTTGCCTGCGCGCCGATAATCCCAGCGGTATGACGTATGTTGGCACCAACACTTGGCTGGTTGCTGAACCCGGAGCCGTCAAGTGCGTGGTTGTAGACCCAGCGCCTTCGGGTGGACAGGTGCAGTGCATCTTGGATACCTGCCAGCAGCATGGTTGGGAAGTGGGCGCCATTGTTGCCACGCACGATCATATCGACCATATTGAAGGAATCCCCGAGCTGGCTGCGGCTACGGGCGCTCCAGTGTTTGCCGCAAGGCATAGCGAGATTTCCAAGCTGCCTGGGGCGGAAGGCATAACCTTGTTAAGGCTAGGGCGCGGAAGGTTTGCTCCCTTCGAAGATGCTCCTGTTTTTGAGGCAATTCCTTTGCCAGGGCATTCTACCGATTCCATTGGTTTGCTACTTCTTGCAGAAAAATCCCTGTTTACGGGCGATGTGCTATTCCGTCATGGCCCAACCGTGGTGTTTTATCCTGATGGCGTTTTGGGCAATTACTATCAAACGCTCAATACGCTGCAGCAGTTGGTGCGATACGGCGAAGCGGTAAAGTTCTACCCTGGTCATGGTTACCCTATAGCCAACCCGCTGCAGGCTATCGAAGCTACGCGCGAGCATCGAGACGATCGTCTGCAGCAGGTGCGCAGTGCGATAGATGCTGGCACTCCAGCAGAGCCGGAAGCGCTCTATGAAGTGGTGTATGCGGGTACAGACCCTTCAGTGAAATTCGCTGCAATTCGAAGCATCCAAGCTCAGTTGGAATACTTAGGGAAGTTGCCCAAGTAGCTGCTTAAAAGTTAGGCAGTTTATTAACCACGCCAAGGGATAAAGGCCATCAAATAGGAGGGGCGCTGACAGGGCTGCTTCTTACGTCCTGTTGTCGAAGAAACGGGAACGGTTCAGGCGTTGCCTCAACGCTTCCTTTAAATGTTTTACGGTTCGAAATCTATAGCAATAAAAAAGCGGCTCCGCGTTTGCGGAGCCGCTTCGTTTTGCAAGGTTGAGGAAGCTTAGGCTTATGCCTATTTATTCCTCAGTTGCGGCGGGCTGGCTCTTCTTGCTGAAGATGGTTTTAGCGCCCTTGACGGCAAGGATGATTGCCAGAACGAACAGCACAGCTGCGAGAACTGCCTGAACGCCAGCAGCGAACAGGTCGCCCGTACCAGCCATCAGAACGGTGGTCTTGGTCATGAGGGTCTGAACCAGCGAGGTGAGCGTAACAGCAAGCATGAAGATCATGGGAATGAAGAACATCTTGTTGTTGCGGCCTGCGTTGCCCAGCCATGCGGCAACAGCCAGAAGGGCAAGGGCGGCAAGCAGCTGGTTGGCAGCGCCGAACAGCGGCCAGATGATGGTGTAGCCGGTCATACCAAGGGCAATGCCCAGAACAACGGTGACGAACGTTGCCACGTAGGGGTTGGTGAGCACGGCGCGGGGGCCGGTAACCTCGTCCATGCGCTTACCGGCAGGAACGAACAGTTCCTGGAACATGTAGCGGCCCAGGCGGGTTGCGGTATCCAGCGAAGTAAGGCAGAAGGCGGAAACAGCCAGGATCAGCAGCGTGTAGGCAATGCCCTCGATGTTCTCCAGGCCAGGGATGCAAGCCAGCATCTGGGAAAGGCCGCCTGCGAATACAGCGGTAGGCGAAGAGTAGCCGCCAGCGCAGTACTGCGTCCAAACGAAGCCAACGGCGCACAGGGAGATGATTGCCAGCAGGCACTCGATGAGCATTCCGCCGTAAGCAATGGGCTGGGCGTTCTTTTCGTTATCCAGCTGCTTGGAGGTGGTGCCGGAAGCTACCAGGCTGTGGAAGCCGGAGATTGCACCGCAAGCAATGGTGATGAACAGTGCGGGGAACAGGAAGCCGGAAGCTGCGGCTTTGTTGGTTACAGCCTTGCCGGTGGAGGGATCGATGATGGCGTTGCCGGAGGCATCTACGGCGGCATTGGTTGCGTAGAAGTCGGTGAAGGCCGGGATCTGCAGGTTTGCAGCGTCGCCGGTGATGGAGGCGCCCACGATGCCCACGATGGAAAGAATGATCATTCCGTAAAGCAGGAAGGAGCTCAGGAAGTCGCGGGGCTGCAGCAGAATCCAAACAGGAGCAACGGCTGCAATCATGATGTAAATGCCCAGGATGATCATCCAGGTGTTGTAGTCGAGGCTGATGAGCGGGAAGTTGTAGCCGATGGCAACCAGTACCACGATGATGGCGACGGCGATGATGATGTTCGCAACGGTGGGAATCTCACGGCCGCGGGTAGCAAGGCCGTAGATGATAGCCACGAAGATGAACAGGATGGAAATCATTGCCGTGCGCTGGTTGGCCAGGTTGGAAGCGTCGGTTGCGTTTGCAAGGCCGGTTGCAAAGGTGTTTGCAACGATGGAAGCGAATGCAGCAACAACCAGTACCAGGGTCAGGTAAGCGAAGATGCAGAAGAGCCTCTTAGCGGTGTCGTCGATGTTTTCGGCGATAACGGTTGCGATGGTCTGGCCCTTGTGGCGCAGGGAAGCGAACAGGGCGCCGAAGTCATGCACAGCGCCGAAGAAGATGCCGCCAATGAGAACCCACAGCATAACGGGAACCCAGCCAAACACTGCAGCCTGAATAGGGCCGTTGATGGGGCCTGCACCTGCGATGGAAGAGAAGTGATGACCAAGCAGAACATAGGGCTTGGTGGGAACATAATCGACGCCGTCGGCCATTTCCTGTGCAGGAGTAGGACGCTTGGGGTCAACGCCCCACTGCTTGGACAGCCATCCACCATAAAGGATGTAGCCAAGCACGAGGACAACAAGACCACCCAAAAGGGCGAGCATTGCGTTCATGTTGAACCTTTCTATAGAGGGTATTACTTGATCAGCGCCAGGTTGCCTTCGATGGCCTCTTTAAGCTTCTTGCCTGCGGCATTGGTAACGACGGCTCCCTTTTCGCGGGAAAGGTCGCACACTGCCAAGCGCAAGTCGGTCCAGCCGTGGATGCCGAACAGATAGTTCTTGCGGAACTTGGCCTTCTTGGCCGCCTTGAGGGCTTCATCGGTGCAGTGGTTGGCGATGATCACGAGCGTAAGAGCCGAAGACATGTGGTTTGGGCCGGCGGCAACCTTGCGAATGGCCTTTTGGGTCATGAAGGAAACCTCGTCGGTGATGTTCGACGCATCCAGCTCGTCTGCGAATTCAAAGAACATGAAGTCGTGGGTGTTCACTTCCCAGAGCTTTGCACGCTTTACCAGCACATATTGCTCGCCAAAGGTGTGGAACTCTGCGAAGGCGGGGAACCTGCGGCCTTCAAAAAGATAGTCACGCCTGATGTCGTAGAACGATTGGTGTGCAGCCAGAATGCGCGTGAGCAAGTCTTCGCGTTTGTCTTCGGGCATGCAGCTTGTTCCTTTCGTCATCAGAAGCGGCTATCTATTCTCTGAAAAAGCGCATTCAGCAGCTCTTTCACAAGCGGGAGCTATTCTATAACAGCTCGTTACCGATCCGTTATATTTCGGAATAATCGGGGGTTTTGGGGGCGTGAGCGGGTGACGGCGGCGCTCAGAGCTCCGCATAGGGGCTCGGCAGGGATGGGAATTCTTTTTTGCGGCAAGG
>CAZQWR010000032.1:0-9274 GCA_964597085.1 uncultured Cryptobacterium sp. | reverse complement strand
TCGATGAACTCGATGAACTCGGGGCGCAGGCGCTTGGCAACGTTCTTGGAATCCAGGTACTCCGCAATGCTTTCCAGTGTGGGGGCAACCGGGCCATCCTGCACCATGAACGTGCAGATGCGCTCGCCCAGGCGGTCGTCGGGCATGCCGATGGTGGCATGTGCGCCAACGCCGGGGCAGCCGTCCAGGTTGTTGTCTACCTCGTTGGCGGAAATGTTGATGCCGCCGCGGATGAGGATTTCCTTCTTGCGGCCGTTGATCTTCACGCGGCCCTGCTCATCTTGAATGCACAGGTCGCCCGAGAAGAACCAGCCGTCTTCGCTAAGTTCCTTGGCGGTAGCCTCGGGGTTCTTCAAATAGCCGCTGAACATGTGGGGTCCGCGCGAAACCTCTTCACCCTGGGTGCCGTAGGGAACTTCGTTGCCGTGGTCGTCCACAACCTTAACCTCAATGCCCTCGAAGGCGATGCCCGACCAGTTGCCGTTCCACTCAAGGCACTTCGAAGGGGGAACCGCCAGGTGTGGACAGCTTTCGGTAGAACCGTAGCATTCGCACAGCTCAAGGCCGTACTCGTTGGCGCGGTGCACCATATGGCCAGGCACCGGAGCGCCGCCGCACACATAGAGCTTCAGCGTGCTGAAGGAAAGGTTTTCCTCATCACAGCAGTTCAGCAGGTCGAAGATGAACGGGGTGGCGCCCATAGACCAGGTAACGCCTTCGTTGTTCATAATGTCGATAGCTTCGCGAGCCTTGAATTCCTGTTGCAGAACCACGCGGCCGCCCAGCAGAAGCGGGGTGATAAGGCCGTGGTTGAAGCCGGTTGCGTGGTTGAGCGGCGCCGGCATGAACATAACGTCTTCCTGCGAAAGGCCAAGGCCCTTGCTGAAGGTGGTTTCGCTGAAGATGAGCGCGTTGTGCGAAAGGAGCACGGCCTTGGGGCGGCCGGTGGTGCCGGAAGTGGAAAGAATGAGTGCCACCTCATCGGACTTGCTTCCCGGTGCCTCGGTGTAGGGCTCGTACTTTTCGAAGATTTCGTTCAGCGTGATGGTGCCGTGCGATTCAACCGTTTTGTCGTGAACGCAGATGGCATTCTTCGAAAGGGAAGGAATGCGCTCGGCAACGGAAAGGATCTGGTCTTCGAAGTTGGTTTTGTGATGGAAGGTGGGGCACATGAACGCCTTGGATTCCACCAGGTTCATGGCGTAAACCAAATCTTCGCCATTGAAGGTAACGGGGAGTGGATGGCTAACGGCGCCAACCTTCAGGCATGCCACATACAGGATGCAGAACTCTGCCCACGGCGGGCACTGGTAGGAAACCACATCGCCGTTCTTAACGCCCTGTTCGTGCAGCCATGCTGCCAGGCGGGAAGCTTTGTCGTCGATTTCGCCATAGGTAAGGCGAACGCCCAGGTTGTCGGATACGTATTCGCGCTCGGCGAAGCTTGCAGCCTGCTTAGACCAAATGTCGTTCAAAGTGCGCTCGGTCCAGTAGCCCTTCGCGTAGTATTCCTGCTTGTTCTTCTCGTTAACTTTGAGATCGGTAATCATGAATCCTCGTTTCGGCGGGCCGGCCCGCTTGGCCTCAAAGAAGCTCACTCTTATATATGTATGGCGGTTCCAAACCATGCGCGCGGCGCGGTTGTGAACACGCTCTAGAAGTATAACGCTAATGGCCGTACGCAACTTATTAAGTTGCTGTTTCCTGCGCTGCGTTTTTCATGGGGCATTTCGCCTGCGCGGCGGGGTGCTTTATCATTTCTGCAACGAACTACAAAGCCGGAAGGGGCCGCAATGGGCGTTCGCAAAGCAATGGGAAAAGCAGCAAGCTCGGTTAGCACGTGGGGCCTGCGTCATTTGGCGCACCGTCCGGCGGCTAACATGCCGGGAAAGATTGCGCTGAAGATAGATCCGCAGATCATTGCCGAATCTATGGGCAAAATCACCGAAGGCAGCATTGTGGTAGTGGGCACCAACGGCAAAACCACCATTACCAACATGATTGCCGATGCCTTGGAGCGCCAGGGCAAAACCATTGCCTGCAACCGAACCGGCGCCAATTTGGCCTACGGTGTGGCAACCACGCTTTTGCAGGTGAAGGGCACGGTTGAGTGGGGCGTGTTCGAAAGCGATGAGCTGTGGCTTGCCCATACGCTGCCTCAGGTTCAGGCCAATTACGTGCTGCTGCTGAACCTGTTCCGCGACCAGCTGGACCGCTGCGGCGAAATCGACCGCGTGCAGGATGCCATTGCCCAAGCGCTTACCGAAAGCCCCAACACCACGCTTCTGTACAACGCCGACGACCCGCTTTGCGCCGTCATTGCCGAAAAGGTTCCCAACAGGGCTATTGCCTTCGGTGTGGGCGAAGACATGCATCAGGCTCAGAACGTGGTGGCCGATGCGCAGATGTGCCAGCGCTGCAGCGCCATGTTCACCTACGGCTACCGCCAGTACGGCCAGTTGGGCACGTATTCCTGCCCCAACTGCGGCTTCCATCGCCCCGATTTGGACTTTGCTGCCAAGAACGTGCAGTTCGGCGACGAGATTACCTTCCAGGTTGAGGAAGCGGCAACGGGCAATGCGGTTGCACTGCATGCCCAGCGCGCTGGCTCCTACATGGTGTACAACGTTATGGCAGCTTGGCTGGCTTCGCACTGCGCCGGCGTAACCGATGAGGTGTTCCAGCGCGCGGTAGATTTGTTCGACCCGCAAAATGGCCGCCTGCAGTCGCTTTCCATCCAGGGGCGCCCAGTGCTGTTGAACCTGGCGAAGAACCCTACCGGCTTCAACCAGAACATGAAGCTCATCACCCAGGCCAAGGGCAAGAAGGTTGCGGCCTTCTTCATCAACGACAACGAGGCCGACGGTCACGACATTTCTTGGATCTGGGATTGCGACTTCGAAGAGCTGGCCAGCCAAGACGATGTTTTGGTGTTCGCCGGCGGCATTCGCAAGAACGATTTGCAACTGCGCCTGAAGTATGCGGGCATCGATGCCAAAACGGTGGATAGCGTAAACGAAGTGGTAGACGCTGCGCTTGCCCTGCCCGCCGAATGGAACATCTATGCTATTGCCAACTACACTTCGCTTCCCGCAGTGCGATCGGCCTTGATGGCGCGCGCCGACAAGGGCACGGTTGCTCAGCCTGCACGGGGAACGGCCCGGGCCAACTGCAGCAAGAAGTGGCTGCAAACGGGGCTGGTGCAGCAGTCGGGCGTGGAAGCTTTGGTGCAGAAGCCGCTGCGCATCGTGCATCTGTTCCCCGACCTTCTTAATTTGTATGGTGACGGCGGCAATGTGCGCACGCTGGCCAAGCGCTGCGAATGGCGCGGTATCCCAGTGCAGGTTGAGGCTGTGCATTATGGTGAAAAGGTAGACCTTGCCCAGGCCGACATCATCTTCTTGGGCGGCGGCCCCGACCGCGAGCAGCACCTGGCAAGCGAGGTTTTGCTGGGCATGAAGGAAGAGCTGCGCGCGTACGTTGAGGGCAACGGCGTGCTGCTGGCCATTTGCGGCGGTTACCAGATTCTGGGCCGTAACTGGCTTATGGGCGATGAATCGGTAGAGGGCCTGTGCATCTTGGATTTGGAAACTGTGCGCGCGGGCGCTGGGTTCGACCGCCTTATCAGCAACATCGCCCTGGAATCCGAGCTTTCGCCGCAGCCGGTGGTTGGTTACGAAAACCATGCCGGCCGCACCAAGATCGATGCTTCCATGAAGCCCTTCGGCCGGGTGGTTTCCAACGTTGGCCATGGCAACGACGATGAATCGGGTTACGACGGCGTGGTGTACAAGAACTGCATCGGCACCTACTTGCATGGCCCGCTGCTGGGCAAGAACCCTGCCATCGCCGACCATCTTATTGCCGCCGCGTTGGAGCGTCGCTTGGGTGCGCCGGTTGAGCTTGCCAAACTCGACGATGCAGTGGAGCTCGCTGCCAACAGCTACATCGCTGGCCGTATGAACGCATAGGGGGAGTGGGACAGTTTCCAAGGTCTTCCGCTTGCTGTGCGACCCGCTGGTGCTGCGGTGCGCTTCTTGAGGCTGGTGCTTTCTGCATGGCTTGCCAGCGTTGAGGCAAACTCGGCTTCAGCATAAAGCGCCCCGCCGTCTTTCGCTGCTTGCCGTATGACCATTGCATGCTCGGAGCGCGCGCCTTCCAGCGTGCTTTGCGTTGCACTCGCGCGTTCCCTTGCTTAGAAAATTGCGCAAGTCGGCCCCCTCGGGCCTATTTCGTACGTTTCGAACAGGTAACGGCCGCCCCTCGGCGCCCCCGCTATTGTGGAGAAACCTTATAGAACACCCCCGCAAAGGCAGGAATCCTATGGTTTTCGCCGAATTCAGTTGCGCGCTGTGGGGGCGATTAATCATCATTTCAATCATGTTTGCTTCAAATAACAAGCCATCGAAGCGCTCGGCTCGTGCCGAAAGGGGTCACGGCTCCCACGCACAGCTCGCACGCGATTCGCGCACCAGGCGTCGTGGTTCCGACGCATATGGCGCATCAAACTACGGTGATTCTACCTACCGTTCCACTACGCATCAGAATGCGCGTCGTGGTGCGGGTTATTCCGCTGTTGATGGGTCTTCCCGTCGCGGCGTACACGGTGCATATAGTGGAAATTCCAACCGCGGCATGTACGGTGCCGCTGATGGCTCGTACGGCAATGGCGGTTCTGGCCGCCGCAGCTCCTTCAGCCACGATCGCGAGCTCATTGCCAATCAGCGTGCCCGCAAGAAGAAGCGCCGCAAGCGCATCCTCATCACCACGCTTTCCATTGTGTTCGTGCTTTTGCTCACAGGCGTGGGCGCTGCATGGGCGTACATGAACAGCATTAACGATGCTTTGAACAAGAACGTCGACTCCGACTTGCTCAATTCGCTTTCGGTTACCGATTCCGCGTCCGACCCGTTCTACATGCTGCTTATTGGCATCGACAAGAGCGAAGAACGCGAAAGCTCCAACGAATATGGCGGCGCCTACCGCACCGACTCCATGATCCTTGCGCGCGTCGACCCGAAGGAAAAGAAGGTAACCCTTATCTCCATCCCGCGCGATACGCAGGTAACCATCGGTTCGCACGGCACGCAGAAGATCAATGCCGCGTATGCGTTTGGCGGCCCTTCGGGCGCGGTAAACGCGGTTGAGAGCCTGGCTGGTGTTTCCATCAGCCATTATGCGGAAATCGATTTCGATGGCTTTGCCGCAGTGGTGGATTCCCTTGGTGGTATCGACATCGATGTTCAGTACGAAATCAACGATGAGGATTACACCGGTTACCTTGCCGCAGGCCAGCAAACGCTCAACGGCGAGCAGGCGCTTATCTACTGTCGTAGCCGTCATGCCTACGACAAGATCGGCGATGGCGATGCCATTCGTGCCGCCAATCAGCGCACCATGATTTCCGCCATTGTAAAGAAGCTCATGAGCTCCGACATTGCCACCCTTACCAACACGGTAAGCACCTTGTCGCAGTACATCACTACCGACTACTCGGTTTCGGGAATCCTTGGCTTGGCCCAGAGCATGATGGGCATTGACGTTGAGAACAACGTGTACTCCGCCGCCGTTCCCACCGAATCGGTGTACGAGAACAACGTTTGGTATGAAAAGGTTCAGAAAACTTCGTGGGAAAAGATGATCTCCCGCGTGAAGCAGGGCCTTTCGCCTACGGAAGAAGATGTGGTAGACAAGGCTTCCGGCACGGTAATGGCCTCTTCGGGCGATGGTGGTTCTAGCTCCAGCTCCAGCAGTTCCGGCTCCAGCAGCTCTAGCGATTCGCTTTCCGGAACGAAGATCGCCGTTAAAAACGGCAGTGGCATTACCAGCTGCGCCAGCCAGGCGGCAGCCAAGCTCACGCCCGAAGGTGCAGTTTGCGAAACCGGCAACGCCGACGATTACAACTACAAGAACACGCTGATAATCTATAGCGGCGACAACGAGGCAAAGGCCCAGAAGGTATCCAGCTTGCTGGGCAAGGGAACCGTGAAGAAGAACGATGGAACCTATTCCTTTACGGGCGATATCCTGGTTGTGGTAGGCAAAGACTGGTCGTAGCATCTTTTGGCGTTCTGCCGAACCGCCGAATAAACCAAACTTGAAAGAAAGCCGCACCCCGCGGCTTTCTTTTTTTATTGGGCGCGGGCGAAACAATACCTATATATGGGTGTGCTACGCTCATTGCGATAAACAAGCGCCTAGGAAAGGTGGTTCTGCATGGAACATAAGGTTGCCTGGGAAAAGTACAGCGCCGAACAGCTTGAGCAGCTGAACGGCCTGGCTTCCCGCTACATCGATTTCATTTCCAACAACAAAACCGAGCGCCGCTGCTTTGCTGCTGCTGTGGCTCAAGCCGAAGCCGCTGGCTACAAGCCCTTGGCTGAAGCTGTGAAGGCCGGTACACCGCTCAAGCCTGGCAGCAAGGTGTGGGCTGGCATCCATGGCAAGTCGCTCATCCTGGCTTGCATTGGCACCGAGCCTTTGGAAAACGGCCTGAACATCTTGGGCGCTCACATCGATAGCCCCCGCTTGGACTTGAAGCAGAACCCTGTGTACGAAAGCAACGGCTTCGCCTTTTTGGACACGCATTACTACGGCGGCATCAAGCACTACCAGTGGGTAACGCTGCCTCTGGCGCTGCACGGCGTGGTTGCCAAAACCGACGGCACTGTGGTTGACGTTAACGTGGGCGACGACGCCGGCGACCCGGTGTTCTGCGTAACCGACCTATTGCCGCACCTGGGCAACCAGCAAATGGCCAAGAAGGGCAGCGAGGTTGTGGAAGGTGAAAACCTGGATGTGCTCATTGGCAACCGCCCGTTGGTAATTGACAAGGAAACCGCTTCCGATGAGGAAAAAGAAGCTGCCAAGGAACCGGTGAAGGCCTTCGCCTTGCAGCTTTTGGAAGAAAAGTACGGCATCAAGGAAGAGGACTTCCTTTCCGCCGAAATCGAGGTTGTGCCCGCAGGCCGCGCACGTGAGCTGGGCTTCGATCGCAGCATGGTGCTGGGCTATGGTCAGGACGACCGCGTATGCGCCTACACTTCGCTGGAAGCGCAGCTGGCGGTATCCGCCCCCAAAACCACCGCGGTAACCGTGCTGGTAGATAAGGAAGAAATCGGCAGTGTGGGTGCTTCGGGCATGTGCTCGCAGTTCTTCGAGAACACCATTGCTGAAATCGTGGAGCTTACCGAAGGCTCGAATGCGCTTACTTTGCGCCATACACTGGGTGCCTCGCGCATGCTTTCCAGCGATGTTTCTGCCGGCTTCGACCCAGCCTATGCTTCGGTGTTCGAGGCCAAGAACTCCGCCTACCTTGGCCGCGGTTTGGTGTTCAACAAGTACACGGGCGCTCGCGGCAAGAGCGGCTCCAACGATGCGCGCGCTGAATACGTGGCCTATGTTCGCCGCGTTATGGAAGATGCCAACGTTTCGTTCCAAACCGCCGAGCTGGGCAAGGTAGATGCTGGCGGCGGCGGCACCATCGCCTACATCCCTGCCAAGTACGGCATGGACGTAATCGATTCCGGCGTGGCCGTGCTTTCCATGCATGCGCCTTGGGAAGCTACCAGCAAGGCCGATATCTACGAAGCGTATTGCGGCTACGTTGCATTTTTGGAGGCCTAAAGGCCTCGGCCAGATTTGTTCCGCCGTTCTAACGAAGCGGCGGAACGTTCGCACTAGAGCGGCCCTTGATGTTTTGCTGGCGCATCCATTTTGCCTTGCGGGCTTGCTCTCGCTGACTTTGGCCAAATCTGCGGTGGTTAAACTGTTGCGGCGTTTGCGGTGCGTTCTCGCTGGTTTCGCCAGCTTTGGGGTCTTCTGTTGTTGCAGCATTAAAGGCGGCGCTTCGGCGCTGCCTTTTTTCTTTTGCGCGAGTTTTTCTTGCGCCTTGCGCCCAGTGCTGCGCGGGCGTGTCTATAATGGTTCAAACCCTGCAAACCAGTCGGGCAAAGAAGGGGACCGGCAGCGGCGGGGGATCGGAAATGAGACCCATCTAAGGAGCGCTAAATGGCATATTATTTCGACGAACCCTCTCGTACTTTCAACGAGTACCTTCTTGTACCGGGCTACTCCTCTTCGGAGTGCATCCCTGAAAAGGTAGATCTCTCCACGCCGCTGGTGCGCTACAAGAAGGGCGAAGAACCTGCGCTCAAGCTTTCCATTCCTATGGTTTCTGCAATCATGCAGGCCGTTTCCGACGACGGTATGGCTGTAGCCTTGGCTCAGCAGGGCGGCCTTTCCTTCATCTTCGGCTCCCAGAGCATCGAAAGCCAGGCAGCCATGGTTCGCCGTGTAAAGGACCACAAGGCAGGCTTCGTCCGCTCCGATTCCAACCTCACTCCCACCGCAACCCTGCGCGATGTTGTTGCTCTGAAGGAAAAGAGCGGCCACACTACCATGCCCGTCACCGAAGGCGGCAAGGGCCAGGGCAAGCTGCTGGGCATTGTTACCGGCCGCGACTATCGCCTTTCCCGCATGGACCTGGACACCCCCGTTTCTGAATTCATGACCCCGCGTGAAAAGCTCATCGTGGGCAACGCTTCCACTACGCTCAAGGAAGCAAACGACATCATTTGGGACAACAAGCTCAACTCGCTTCCCATCGTGGATGAGAACGACAACCTCATGTACATGGTGTTCCGTAAAGACTACGAGCAGCACAAGTCCAACCCGCACGAGCTGCTGGACGCTCACAAGCGCTACCTGGTGGGCGCGGGCATCAACACGCGCGACTACGCTGAGCGCGTTCCTGCCCTTATCGAAGCTGGCGCCGATGCTGTTTGCATCGACTCTTCCGAAGGCTACTCCGAGTGGCAGAGCCGCACCATTGCCTGGATCCGTGCCCATTACGGCGATTCGGTTAAGGTTGGCGCCGGCAACGTGGTAGACGCCGAAGGCTTCCGCTTCCTGGCAGACGCTGGCGCCGACTTCATCAAGGTTGGCATCGGCGGCGGTTCCATCTGCATCACCCGCGAAACCAAGGGCATTGGCCGCGGTCAGGCAACCGCGCTTATCGAAGTTGCCAAGGCTCGCGATGAATACTTCAAGGAAACTGGCATCTACGTTCCCGTTTGCTCCGACGGTGGCACCGTTTACGACCATCACATCACCCTGGCTTTGGCCATGGGCGCCGACTTCATCATGCTGGGCCGTTACTTCGCCCGCTTCGACGAGGCTCCCAACAACAAGGTTGTGGTAAATGGCCAGCACATGAAGGAGTACTGGGGTGAAGGCTCCAGCCGCGCTCGCAACTGGCAGCGCTACGACCTGG
>CAZQWR010000031.1:0-14689 GCA_964597085.1 uncultured Cryptobacterium sp. | reverse complement strand
AACTGCGGGCTTGTAAAAATATCGAGAGATTGGAGGCGTGAACGGCGATGGAAAACAGAAAAGGCCGGGCAAAACTTTTCACAACCCCGACCTTTTAAGTTAGAAACGCTGCCCGGCTAGGCGGGACACCTTTCTTAAGGTGAAGTTTAGCATTCAGGGAACGAATTTAGAAGCAGGATTACCCAAAATGAAATCAAGAGAAAATTCTGCGACCGCCAAACAAAACAACCTGAGCGCAGAGAGACTTTTTGCATGGCGAAGATACCAGCCCAATCAACGACCACGCCCAAAAGCCATCAGAGTAAGCACCAAATAGCTAAGCAACGAAGTCGTAGATAACCTTCACGAAGAAGATGAGCAGAACCGTGATGGTGATGGGACGAGCAACTGCGCCGCCTTTGCTAGTGAAGCTGTGACTGCCAATGTAATTGCCCACCATGTTCGCCGCACCTGCCAGCAGACCAAGGAAAATAACCACTTGGCCATTCAGTAGGAAAACCGCCAACGCGGCAACATTGGTTGTGAGGTTGATTGCCTTGGTAACGCCTGCGGCAGAATCCAAACGCAAATGAGCAACTCCAGTAAGGAGCAGCATCAAAAAAGTGCCAGTACCAGGGCCGTAAAAGCCATCGTACAAGCCAACCACAAAAGCAATGGCAATGCACAGCACAGTGGTTTTCTTAACACTGAATGCTTCCAGCCCACCAGCATCAAAGCTTTTGGAGCGCATTACATAGATTGCCGTAAGAGGCAGCACGATGAGCAGGAAGATTTTTAAAAAGCCATCGTCTACCAGCAACAACAGGTTCGAACCCACTGCGCTTCCGGCAAACGCCAGAACAATGCTGGGCAATGCCAAACGCAAATTTATCATGCCGCTTTTTGCGTAATGGAAGGTTGCAACCGCAGTGCCCATGGAACTACTGAGCTTGTTGGTGGCAATGGCCAAATGCGTAGGCAGGCCGGCAATCATATAAGCAGGCAAACTGATAAGCCCGCCGCCGCCAGCGATTGCGTCAACGTAACCAGCCAAGAACACCAAAAGCAGAATAATGCCCAAACCCCAAGGGGCTACGCCGAACACATTGGATATGAAGTCAAAAGCCATTTCCATAACGCACGCAAGTGTACTCGTATAACACGTTCACTCCAATGTGCATCTACAAAGGCTGCCACAGGTTAGAGCCGTCCGCGCACCAAGCAAACCAAACGCGAACATGAAACTAGCGGCACGGCATACAAAGTTGACTCTTAGCCGCAGGCAAATCAGAACCCAAAGCCTTCAGCAACAGAACAAAAAGAAACGGCCCCAATTGGAGCCGTTTCATCAATTTCTATGGGCTGCATTCCATCAACGGAAGAAGCCCTACCCTATTTACGCCTTGGTGGTTTCCACTTCGTCTTCGGTGCGGAACTCCTGCGTGTTTGCCTGTGTTTCGTCTTGTTCGCGCTGTTGCTCTTCAAGGTTGGCCTTCGCAACGCTGATCATCAGCTTAATGCGGTTGATCTGGTTAACCTCAGAAGCGCCAGGGTCGTAGTCTACGGCAACAATGTTGGTGCCCTTGTAGCGGCGGCGCAGCTCCTTGATTACCGACTTGCCAACAACGTGGTTGGGCAGGCAGGCAAACGGCTGAGCGCAAACGATATTGGGCGCGCCGTTGCGGATGAGCTCAACCATTTCGGCGGTAAGCAGCCAGCCTTCACCCATGCTGTTGCACAGCGAAAGAATCTCTTCGGCATAGCTAGCCAGCTCAAAGATATCGGTAGGCGCTTCGAAACGAGCACTCTTTTCAAGCGCATCATTGGCGGGCTTGCGCAGCTTGGCAATGAGGTTCAGCGCGGCCTTTGCGCCAGCTGCACCCTTCTTAGACTTGCCAACGCCTTCCTGCTGGAAGATACTGCCGGCAATACCGAACAGGAAGAATTCGATAAGGCCGGGTACAACCGCCTCGCAGCCTTCGCTTTCGATAACCTTCACCACTTCGTTGTTAGCCGTGGGGTGGAACTTAACCAAGATTTCGCCCACAACGCCAACACGCGGCTTTGTGCCTTCGCCCTGCAGCGGCAGGTTATCGAAATCGTCCACAATGGCGCGAACCGTCTTCTTGTAGCGGCTCATCTTCTCGCCTTCGGCCACCTGGGTTTTGCACTTGGCCATCCAGTAGTCGAACAGGCGGTTTGCGGCGCCGGGCTCCATTTCGTAGGGGCGCGTACGGTACAAGCACTGCATAAGAATATCGCCGTACTCCAAAGCGAAGATGGCGTTATACAGCATGGTTGCCGTGATCTGGAATCCAGGGTTGCATTCATCCAGCTTCTTAAAAGCCAAGCTGATTACCGGAATGTGCGGCAATCCAGCAGCCTTTAACGCCTTACGGATAAGGGAAATGTAGTTGGTAGCACGGCAGCCGCCACCGGTTTGCGTGATGATTACAGCCAGCTTGTCGGTGTCGTAGCGGCCGCTGGTTACCGCTTCCATAATTTGGCCGGTAACCAAAATACTGGGGTAGCAAATGTCGTTGTTCACGTACTTCAGGCCAGCATCAACGGCGCCATGGTCAACTGCGGGCAGCAACTCCAAGTTGTAGCCGTTGGCACGGAAGATGGGCACCAGCAAATCGAAGTGGATAGGCGCCATCTGCGGGCAAAGAATGGTGTAGCCAGCTTCCTTCATTTCCTTGGTGAACTGAACCTTCGGGAACGCGGTGCTTTCCGCTTCACGGGAATGCTCGCCTTCAAGCAGTTTCTTCTTGGCAAGCTCATTGGCAACGGCAGTGCCCGCCTCAGCTTCGCGTTTACCCGTTTTTGCTTCGATAGCAGCCTCGCGTGCGGCAACGTCCGCCTCAAGCTTGTCGGCATCAACACCGCAAACCGGGCAGCCGCCTTCTAATGCGTTCTTTTCAGCACGCTCATCAGCCTGGTCCTTCAAGGCAGCAAGCAGGCTGCGCACACGGATACGGGCAGCGCCCAGGTTGGAAACCTCGTCGATCTTCAGAACGGTATAGATCTTGCCGGAACCTTCCAGGATTTCCTGAACCTGATCGGTGGTAACAGCGTCCAAGCCGCAGCCAAAGCTGTTGAGCTGGATAAGATCCAGGTCATCGCGCTGGGTAACCACCTTGGCGGCGCGATACAAGCGCGTGTGGTACATCCACTGGTCAACAGCGCGCAACGGGCGCTCTACCTGGCCCATGTGAGCAACGCTGTCTTCCGTGAACACAGCCAAGCCAAAGCTGGTAAGCAGCTCGGGGATGGCATGGTTGATCTCGCCATCGCCATGGTACGGGCGGCCAGCAAGAACAATGCCGTGAACGCCGTGCTCTTCAATCCACTTCAGGGTTTCCATGCCCTTGTTGTGAACGTCTTCGTGCACCTGCTCGTCTTCAGCCCATGCGGCATCAACGGCGGCCTCAACCTCACGCTTAGTGGGCAGCTTCCCTTCGCCCATGAGCTCAGGGTGCTTTTCAACCAGCTCAACGTACAAGCGCTCGGCCAGCTTGTCCTTCATGTGGTACGGAACAAAGGGGTTAAGGAACTGAATGTCGGTTTCGTTCAGCGCGTCAACGTTGAGCTTCAGCGCCTCGGAATAGCTCATAACAATGGGGCAATTGAAGTGATTGCCTGCGGTTTCGTCTTCCTGGCGCTCGTACTTGGCACACGGCATCCAAATGAAATCGATGTCCTTTTCCAGCAGGTTCATGATGTGGCCGTGCGAAAGCTTGGCCGGATAGCACACGCTTTCCGACGGCATGGATTCAATGCCTGCTTCGTAGGTTTTCTTGGTGCTGGGGTCGGAAATTTCCACACGGAAGCCCAGCTTAGTGAAGAAGGTGAACCAGAACGGGTAGTTCTCGTACATGTTCAGCGCACGCGGAATACCAACCGTTGCACGAGTTGCCTCTTCCTTGGAAAGCGGCGTGTAGTGGTTGAACATGCGCTCGGTTTTGTATTCGAACAGGTTGGGAACCTTAGCGGCTTCCTGTGCCACGCCTGCGCCCTTTTCGCAGCGGTTGCCCGTAATGAAGCGGCGATGCTTGCCAGTTTCCTCGTCTTTGCCGAAGTCGTTAATGGTAAGCAGGCAATGGTTGGAACAAGCCTTGCAGCGAACATTGCGATGCGTGGGCTGAAGCTCCTGCAGGGCGGTAAGACCCAACATGTTGGTTTGCGCGGGCTTGCCCGTTTGGGCTTCGGCCAAGTGCGCACGGTCGCGCGCCAGCAAAGCCGCACCGAAAGCGCCCATGTTGCCTGCAATGTCGGGGCGAACGGCCTTGGTTTCAGCCAGCTGCTCAAAGCTGCGCAGCACCGCATCGTTCAGGAACGTGCCGCCCTGGACAATTACCTTCTGTCCAACTTCGCGGGGGTCTCGGATTTTAATAACCTTGAACAGAGCATTCTTGATTACCGAAAGAGCCAGGCCAGCAGCAATATCGCCTACCGTGGCGCCTTCCTTCTGGGCCTGCTTAACGCGGCTGTTCATGAATACGGTGCAACGGCTACCCAGGTCTACGGGGTGCTCGGCCTTGATAGCGCTTTGGGCGAATTCGGAAACGTCCAAGTTCAAGCCACTGGCAAAGCTTTCAATGAAGCTGCCGCAACCAGAAGAGCATGCTTCGTTGAGCATGATGTGCTCGATAACGCCATCCTTAACGCGCAGGCATTTCATGTCCTGGCCGCCGATGTCCAAAATGAACTCAACGCCGGGCAGCATTTCCTGCGAACCGCGCAGGTGAGCAACGGTTTCGATCTCGCCCGAATCAACGCGAAGAGCTTCAAGCAACAAGTGCTCGCCGTAACCGGTAACAGTTACGTGGCCGATGTTCACCTTCGGGTTGCCCAACGCATCAGTGGGAAGCTGCTGATACAGCTCGGCTACTGCGCGCTTGGCGCAACCAAGAACATCACCCTTGTTGTTAACGTAGCTGCTCCACAGAAGTTCGCCGTCTTCGCTGATAAGAGCACTCTTGAAGGTGGTAGAGCCTGCATCGATGCCAAGGTAAGCAGTGCCTTCGTAGGTTGCAAGGCTGGCACGGCGCACCTTTTCCTGAGCATGGCGGTTTTGGAATTCGGCGTAATCGGCCTTATCCTTGAACAGCGGGGGCAGGCGCACTACTTCGCTACCCTGCACATCTCCCAAGTTCTCCAGGCGCTCAACAACCGCGCTCAGAAGCTCGGCCTTTGCCTTGGAACCAGCCAAGGCGCAGCCACTTGCCACAAACAAGTGGGCGTTATCGGGCACAATAATATGCTCATCATCAAGCTCAAGCGTTGCATAGAAGCGCTTGCGCAGTTCGGGCAAATACTGAAGAGGACCGCCCAGGAAAGCAACATAACCGCGAATAGGTCGGCCGCAAGCCAAACCTGAAATGGTTTGCGTAACAACGCTCTGGAAGATGGAAGCCGCAATGTCTTCCTTCTTCGCGCCTTCGTTGAGCAGCGGCTGAACGTCGGTTTTGGCGAATACGCCGCAACGGCTGGCAATGGGGTACAAAACAGTGTGGTTCTGAGCCAACTCGTTCAAGCCGGTGGCATCGGTATCAAGCAAAGATGCCATCTGGTCGATGAACGCACCCGTGCCGCCGGCGCAGGTTCCGTTCATGCGCTGCTCGATGCCGTTGTCGAAATAGATGATCTTCGCGTCTTCGCCACCAAGCTCAATGGCAACATCGGTTTTGGGAATAAAGGTTTCAACTGCGGTTTTGCTGGCAATAACCTCTTGCACGAACTCGAGCCCCAGCCACTGGGAAAGCAACAGGCCGCCCGAACCGGTAATGGCCACGGTTACTTCCTGCGTGGGGAACTGGGCAGCCGCTTCACGCAATACCTCCAAAACCGTTGCGCGAACATCGGCATGGTGGCGGCGGTACACGCTATACAGAATTTGGTCGTTGCCGTCCAGAACAGCAACTTTTACCGTGGTGGACCCCACGTCTATGCCCAAATGAAGTGCGCTTGCGCCTTCGTTGGTTGCCATGGTGAATCTCCTCACATTCGAATGGGCTCGCCGGGCTTGATGAAAAGCAGGCGCATGGCAATAAGCGCCATTTCCTCAGAGCTTTCCTTCATTCCCGTTTCGATCCAATGGGTTATTACGCCCAGATACGCCGAAGCGTAAAAGGCGGTGTAGTACTCAACGAAAGCATCACCGCTGTTGCGGTACTTTTCGTGGAGCACGCTTTGAATAAGATGGGTGCACACCGAATCGCGCAAGCGCGGGCCAAAGGCGGCATCGCCACCAGGGCCAAGCACGGCGTGCAGGAATGCGCCCTGTTGGCGCAAGTAATCGAACAGCTCAACCAAAAACGGCAAAGGGCGCTTCAACATGCAGGTGGAAAGAACGTCTTTCACGCTCAGGTTTTCCATTGCCTGCTGGGCGCGCGCTAAGTCAGCCATAACCTCATCTTCGAAGGTGGCCAACAAGTGCTCTTTGTCGTTGAAATGGTTGTAGAACGTGCCGCGGTTCAAATCGGCAGCGGAGCACAGGTCGTTAACGGTAATGGCATCGAAGCCCTTTTCTTCCATAAGGGCAATAAGCGCTTCGCGCAGGGCTTTTTTGGAACGCGTAATGCGGCGATCTACCGCACCAGAGCGGGTTTCGGAACTTGCCGAAACACCCGAATTTGCGAAAGAACCTGCACTAGCAGAAGAGCTTTTAGGTGCAGTACGGTTAACGCGCGCAGCAGCACCGGGCTTATGCGTTTGGGCAACAGCCACCGAATCCTCTTCTCCCCCGCAGCCGCGCATGAACGGCTCGTTCAACAGCGCGACCATTAATGAACACATTGTGCAAAAACATGATACCAAGCCAAAACAACCGCGCGCAAGATTTCACACGTTTGTTGAATTTGGGCGCAAGCTGCACGGGCTAATAACGCATTGAAAGTTCCAAAGTTCAAGTAGCAGGCGGACAAAAGGGCCGCATTTCCGCTTTGCAAAACTCTTGCACCGCGCGCTTTAGCACGCTGCAGCAGTGCTAGAATTTTTGAATCTGTTGAACGCAACGAAGGGAAATCCCCCATGCAGATTACGCCCGAGGAAATTGCCGAAACGCTGGCAATGGTTAGCCAGCAGCACCTCGACATCCGCACCATCACCCTTGGCCTAAACCTGAAAAGCTGCACCCACGAGGATGTGAATGTGATGGCCCAAAAGGTTTACGACCGCATGACCACCGCCGCCGAAAAGCTGGTTCCAACTGCTGAACAGCTGGAACGCGAATTCGGTATTCCGATTGTGAACAAGCGCATTTCGGTTACCCCCATCGCAGAAATCTGCTGCGCAACCCAGGCAACCGACCTGACCCCCATTGCCCTGGCAATGGACAGGGCTGGCAAGGAAGTTGGCGTCGACTTCGTAGGCGGTTTTTCTGCGCTGGTGCACAAGGGCGCAACGCGCGCAGACGAGAACCTGATGAACTCCATCCCTGAGGCGCTTGCAGCCACCGACTGCGTTTGCGCTTCGGTGAACGTTGGCAGCACGCGCGCAGGCATCAACATGGATGCCGCCTTCAAGATGGCTCAAATGGTAAAGAAGTCCGCTGAGCTCACCGCCGACCGAGACTGCATCGGCGCAGGCAAGCTGGTTGTTTTCTGCAACGCTGTTGAAGACAACCCCTTCATGGCAGGCGCATTCAACGGCGCGGGCGAAGGCGATGCGGTAATCAACGTAGGCGTTTCCGGCCCAGGCGTTGTGAACAACGTTCTGCGCCAGATGCCCAAAGATGCCGACATGACCTCAATTGCCGAAGCCATCAAGGCAACCGCATTCAAGATTACCCGTGCTGGCGAGCTTATGAGCCGCGAGGCCAGCCGCCGCTTGGGCGTGCAGAAGGGCATCCTGGACCTTTCGCTTGCCCCCACCCCTGCCGAAGGCGACTCCGTTGCCGAGATTCTGGAAGCCATTGGCGTTGGCCAGTGCGGCGGCCCAGGCACCACGGCAGCTCTTGCCATGCTTAACGATGCCGTTAAGAAAGGCGGCGTAATGGCAAGCTCCAGCGTAGGCGGCCTTTCTGGCGCATTCATCCCTGTTTCAGAAGACGCGGGCATGATTCGCGCAGCCGAAAGCGGTGCGCTTTGCCTTGAAAAGCTTGAGGCCATGACGTGCGTTTGCTCCGTTGGCCTTGATATGATTGCCATTCCAGGCGACACCAGCGTTGAAGCCATCTTCGGCGTAATTGCCGACGAGTGCGCCATCGGCATGATCAACAACAAAACCACCGCGGTTCGCCTTATTCCCGCCATTGGCAAGAAGGTTGGCGACAAGCTGGACTTCGGCGGCCTGCTTGGCTATGCGCCGGTTATGCCCGTTAACAACTTTGCCGGCTCGGTATTCGCTCACCGTGGTGGGCGCATGCCTGCTCCGCTGAACTCACTGAAGAACTAGAGCCTACTCGTCTGGGTTTCACGCCAAAGCAAATACGCCAAACAACTAATGGAGCCCCATTTCGGGGCTCCATTTCTATCTATTGCAAAATATTGATTCTTTACTTGCAGATAATTCAAGCTATGCGTCGAATACCAGGTGCATACTGCGAAACCCCATAAGCCTGAAGGCACTACTATTTCTTGTCTACAAGCTGAAAGGGCGAATACCCTCTACCTTGATGTCTTTGATCCCTAAGAAACTGCCCAGGTCGAAATAAACCTCTTCGTCAATCTCTAAGCCCTTTTCCAAAACCAACAGCTCACCGAAGGGAGCATCCCAAACGCCAGCGCCCTTGGCTTTGAGCTTAGGCACATCCTTATCGCGTACAAAACGGGAGTGCAGCTCCGTCATATCGGCACAGCAACCTTTGGGGCTGATTGGCTCAACCGCAATGCAGTGATAGCCCTTCTTCTGCATGTAAGCCAAAAGCTTTTCGCTTGCGGTTACCTTCATTGCTGCCCGCCAAACGTTGCATGCACCAAGTATTCGACATTGCCTTCGGCGCCTTTAATGGAAGATTCCACCACACCGTTTACGTTGAAACCATGCTCTTCAAGCGCGGCGGTAACCTCAGAAACCACGCGCTGGCGAACCTCTTCGCTGCGAACGATGCCATGATCGGTTTCTTCATGCTGGCTTTCAAACTGGGGCTTTATCAGGCCCAGAAAAATGCTACCCTGCTTGCACAAACCGGCAAACAAACTAGCCAACTGAGCTAAGCCGATAAAGCTCAGGTCGCACACCACCATGTCGAACGGCGCGCCAAGATCAGCGGGGTTGGCCAAGCGAATATTGGTTCGCTCAAACACGGTTACCCGCGGGTCTTGGCGAAGGTTCCATGCAAGCTGGCCGTAGTTCACGTCAACACAGGCAACGCTTGCGGCGCCCGCCTGCAGCAAACAATCGGAAAAACCACCGGTGCTGCTGCCCACGTCAATACAACGCATGCCTTCCACATTCTGCTGGAAATGATCCAGCGCACCTTGCAGCTTATGCCCGCCGCGGCTTACGAACTTCTTGGTGTTCTTAACGAAGATATCTGCATCAGGGCGCACCTTCAGCGCTGCACTGGAAACATAAACGTCGTCCACGCGCACTTCGCGTGCGATAACTGCGCGCAAAACAGCGTCAGCATCAGGGAAATATCCCTGCTCAACCAGCAAATTATCCAAGCGAACCTTTGCCATAGGGCTACTCTTCGCCACCCGCAAACAAGCCTGCGCCCGATTCGCGCTCGGAGCTACCCGGAACCAAGCCTGTTTCAATAAGCTTCAAAAAATCCTGTTCGGAAAGAATGGGCACGCCCAGGCTTTCAGCCTTGGTGCGTTTGGAGCCAGCAGCCTCGCCGCAAATAACATAGCTGGTTTTTTTCGAAACGCTACCAGATACCTTGGCGCCGAATTCCTTCAAGCGCTCCCCCGCCTCGGTACGCGTCATGCCGGATTCAACCAAGCTGCCAGTAAGAACAAAGGTAAGGCCCGCCAAAGTTTGGGGCTTGGTAGATTGCTTGGCTTCTTCTTCCATGGTTACCCCGGCAGCGGCCAAGCGCTCGATTACCTTGATGTTGTCTTCGGTATTGAAGAAATCGCAGATGCTATGGGCTATAACCGAGCCCACGCCATCAATTGCCGCCAGGTCTTCTTCTTTGGCGGCGCGTAGTGCGTCCATGCTGGGATATACCTTCACGATGGTTTCTGCCATGGTTTTACCAACATGGCGAATACCCAGGCCGAACAGCACGCGCGAAAGCGAGCTCTTCTTGCTTTCATCAATGGCGGCAATAAGTTGACCAGGGCTCTTGAGTTCTTCTTTGCGCTCACGCTCTTCGTAAAGTTCTTTGATATCCGCTTCAGTTAGCTCGTAAAAATCAGCCACATCGGTGAGCTTGCCATTTTCAATGAGCGCGCTTACTCGCTCATCGCCCATGCCCTCAATGTCGAGCGCGTTGCGGCTTGCCCAATGCGTTAAGCGCTCGTGAGCCTGAGCTGGGCAATCAATGGAAACGCAACGATATGCCGCTTCGCCATCTTCGCGTACCAGAGGCGAGCCGCAGCTAGGGCACTGAGCTGGCATTTCCCACTTCTTGGCGCCTTCGGGGCGCAGCGAAAGAATAGGCCCCAAAACCTCGGGGATAACATCTCCCGCCTTGCGCACGATAACCGTGTCGCCTATGCGCACATCCTTGCGCTGCACCTCGTCTTCATTGTGAAGCGTGGCTCGCGCCACAGTAGAGCCGGCAACAAGCACCGGGTTGAGTTCGGCCACGGGAGTGCAAGCGCCTGTTCGGCCAACCTGGATGGTGATGTCGCGAAGAAGGGTAGTTTTTTCTTCAGGCGGGAACTTGTAGGCAATTGCCCAACGCGGCGCACGAGCCGTATAGCCCAGCTCATGCTGCAAGGCAAAAGAATCCACTTTCACTACCACGCCGTCGATTTCGTAAGGCAGGCTGGAACGCTTCTCCAAGCATTCTAGGCAGAACGCACGCACCTCTTCGCGGCTTTCACAGCGTTTCACATCGGGGTTCACATGGAAGCCGCAGCTTTTCAGCCACTCCAAAAGCTCCCACTGGCCACTCGCCTGAATGGCCTGGTCGCGCGCAATAGCGTAAATGAACGTAGAAAGCTCGCGCTTCGCAGTAACATTGGCATCCTTCTGGCGAAGCGAACCCGCAGCTGCATTGCGGGGGTTGGCAAACACTTTTCCACCCGTAGCCTCGGCATGGGCATTAAGCGCCTCGAAGCTTGCCTTGCTCATGTAAATTTCGCCGCGAACCTCAATGCTGGGAACGCCTTCAGCGATGGAAGCCGCACCTTCATCCATAAGGCGAAGCGGAATATCGTGCACTGTGCGCACATTAACCGTTACATCTTCACCCGTAGTGCCATCCCCGCGCGTAGCAGCCTGAACCAAGCGGCCATCTTCATAGGTAAGCGCCAGCGAGCTGCCGTCGATTTTAAGTTCGCAAACCAAAGGCACAAAACGCCCAAGGGCACCTTCGGTGCGCTCCATCCATGCGTCCAGCTCTTCCAGGTCCATGGCATTGTCCAAGGAATACAAGCGCTCCTCGTGCACAACGGGCTGAAACTGATTGCCCACTGCCCCACCAATGCGCTGCGTGGGCGAAGAAGGGTCGCGCAAAGCGGGGTGCGCATCTTCCAAATTGCGCAGCTCACGCATAAGCGAATCGAACGCGCTATCGGAAATCTGCGGGTCGTCCAGCACGTAATAACGGTGCGTGTGATACTCGATTTCCTGGCGCAGGCGCAAAACGCGCTGAGCCAAAGTTTCCTCTGCAGGTTCTGCGGCGGTATTTTCAACAGATTCGTTTTGCATATCAACAAACCTCTTCATAGTTCAATTGCAAGCACGAAGCATATTAAGCCCGAGCTGCTTGAATGCGTTGAATGGCCACAGGAAGCGCCTGCAGCACATCTTCGGGAATTACGCTTACTATGCCCTGACGCTCGGAAGCAACCACGCCCGCAACAGCATGCACCGCAACGCCCAAACGAGCTGCATCAAACTGCGGCATACCCTGAGCCAAAAAGCCCCCAATAACACCAGCAAGGACATCGCCCGTACCAGCCTTGGCAAGAGCAGCAGTGCCTAACGTGATAATTTGGCTCTGTTCACCTGATTGAACAACCGTATTCGGCCCCTTCAGCACAACAGTGCTGCCGTAGCAGCGTGAAAGCACACGCGAAGCTTCAGTTTGCGGCATACTTTGCACTTCGATGTTAAAGGGCTTACCCAAACGCATTGCTTCACCCATATGCGGCGTAAGCACGGTTGCGTACCCCTGCTCGCTTCGACGAATGAGCGCTTTGCGAACTTTAGGATCGGAAAGAAATGCCAGCGCGCCCCCATCCACCAGAACAGGAGCCTTTACCTGCTTTAGCACGCGCTTAACAAGCTGAGAGCCTTCTGCATCTTCTGGGTTGAAACCAGAGCCAACTACAAATGCCCCTGGATTGTTTTCTGGCAGAGCCTTTGCCGCATCAAGCTGGCTAATAGGTGCAACCACCAGCGATGGGCGAAAAGCTCGCACAGCCTTAACGTTACGCCGAGCCGTGAAAACCTGCGTGTAACCAGCGCCGGCATATTGGCAAGCCGCAGAGCAAAGCATTACAGCACCCGGATAGGCATCGGACCCACCAACAACAACAGCTTTCCCTCGCGAATACTTATGAGCATTTGCATCAGGCACGGGAACCAACGGAGCGAATTCGGCAAGGGTTTGCACAATTAAGCCCCTTCTTCAGCATTGGCAACAGGAAGCTCGTCGAGCAACGAGCGCGCTTCCTTGAACTGACGGGAAAGATCCTTTGCGGGGTTGGCCTTTTTGGGCTCGGCCTTTTCGCGATCGGAAGCCGTAAGAGCAATAGCGCAGGCCACAGCTTCGTTATGCGTATACGAAAGCGAAAGCGGAATTTCTTCCACCCCAAGCTCTGCCGCTACCTTTGCCGCGCGGCCCTTCAAGCGAACGCTGGGCTTGCCCTTCGAATTAAGGGCAACCTCAACATCAGCTGCTTTGATACCGCGCGAAAAGCCCGTGCCCAAAGCCTTAAGCACAGCTTCCTTTGCGGCAAAGCGGGTGGCGTAGTGGAATTCAGGCTGGGCAGTGGAATCGCAATAAGCACGTTCTTCGCACGAAAACGCACGCTCAACGAAGGCGGGGCTGCGGCCCATGATGGCGCGAATGCGCTCCACCTCAACAATGTCCACGCCCATGGAAACGCTTTCGGGCAGAATACCCTTGGCCTGGGCCGATGCGGCAGCGGCGCTTACCGCCTGCTGCGCAGAAACGGAATTTTCGGTTGCAGAGCTTTCAGCCATGGCGGCTATTCCACCGTTACGCTCTTAGCAAGATTGCGCGGCTGGTCAACGTCGCAACCACGCGCAACAGCAACGGCACGCGCCAACAGTTGCAGCGGGACGCTAGCGGTAATGGGCATAAAGGCATCGCGCACCTTAGGAATGTAGATAACGTGGTCGGCTACCTTCTTGATGTTTTCATCGCCCTCGGTGGCAATGGCAATTACCTTGGCACCACGGCTCTTGGATTCTTCCAAGTTGGAAACCGTTTTATCGTACGTGGGGCTCTGGGTTGCAACCGCAACAATAGGGAAACCATCGTCCAGCAAGGCAATAGGCCCATGCTTCATTTCGCCAGCAGCATATGCTTCGGCGTGAATATAGCTGATTTCCTTAAGCTTCAAAGCACCTTCGTAGCACGTAGCCTCGCCCAAACCGCGACCAATGTAGAGCGTGCTCTGACGGCCGTCGAAAAAATGCGCGGCCTCGTCGATTGCGGAAGTGTCGTGCAGAATGTCTTCGATCTGGTCGGCGGTATCGGCCAATTCACTGAACAGCATGCGAACCTGGTTGAGCGTAAGCTTGCCCTTCGCACGTCCCAGCAACATGGCAAGAAGCGTAAGGCTAACCACCTGGCCAATGAAGCTCTTGGTGGAAGCAACCGCAATTTCCTTGTTAGCCTTGGTGTAGATAACACCATCCGATTCACGCGCCACTGGCGAACCGATAACGTTGGTAATGCCGAACACCTTGGCGCCCTTAATGCGCGCATCGCGGATAGCAGCAAGCGTATCGGCCGTTTCACCGCTCTGAGAAACGGCAACCACCAGCGTGGTAGGTGTGATGATGGGGTTGCGATAACGGAATTCGCTGGCAACCTCAACCTCGGTGGGAATGCGGGCCCAGCCTTCAATAAGGTTTTTGGCAATAAGGCCGGCGTGGTAGGAAGTACCGCAGCCAATAAGGTACACGCGGTCGATAAAATTAAGTTCCTGGCGGGTAAGCGTAAGCTCATCGATGGAAATCTCATGGCCAGACATGCGGCCAGCAAGCGTATCGCGTACAACGCGGGGCTGCTCATGGATTTCCTTGAGCATGAAGTCGGGGTAACCGCCCTTTTCAGCCACATCGATATCCCAGTCTACGTGGGTAACTTTGGGCTGGATGGCTTCGCCCTTGCCATCGAAATACTCAATGCCATCGGGGCGCATAACAGCAAACTGCTCGTCCTCAAGAATAACCACATCACGCGTAGCATCGATGAGAGCAATGATGTCGGAAGCAACGTAGCTGCCATTTTCGCCAGTGCCCAGAACGATGGGCGAATCCTTGCGAGTAACCACCACTTCTTCAGGGTGACTTACCTCGATAGCAGCCAGGCCGTATGCGCCAACCAAACGGCTGGCTGCTTGGCGAACGGCAGCCAGAAGGTCGCCATCGTAAGCGGCTTCAA
>CAZQWR010000030.1:10948-14779 GCA_964597085.1 uncultured Cryptobacterium sp. | reverse complement strand
GTCTTATGGAAAGAGCCAAGGAAACCGTATTGCTCTACGGGCGATTTGCTTGATTGGGCGATTGGCCGTTTGCTTGGATTTTTGCGAACCTTTCCCGATTCCGCAGGGCATTGATGCCGTGCTGTATTTTCGGCTGCTATCATGGGAAAACGAAACAACCGCGTCTGTACAGGGCGCTTTGTACGAAGGAGTTGGACGATGCCGGAGGGGAATCAGGCCGCTGAGGCGCACAGGTCGCTGCCGCAGAATATTGAAGCCGAGAAAACGGTTTTGGCTGCATGCCTGCTTTCTACCGGTGTATTCGAAGAAGTGTCTTTGAAGCTAAAGCCCGAAAGCTTCTTCCGTCCTGCGCATAAGATACTCTTCGAAACCATGCGCGAGATGAACTCTCGTTCTATTCCCCTTGATCCCGTTTTGCTTGCCGACAATTTGGCTGCCGCAGGTCAGCTTGAAGCCGTTGGCGGTCAGCTGTATTTGACGGAATTGATGGACACCACTCTTGCCATGACCAGTTGGCAGCATCATGCGGATATTGTTGCGCGCGATGCTATCCGTCGTGAGCTTTTGCTCTCTGCGGCGCAGATTACTTCGCTTGCCTACGATTCTCCCGCCGACCCAAAAGAGCTTATCTCCCAGTCGGAGGCGGCGTTGTTTGGAGTAACCGAGCAAACCGTTAATTCCACGTTCAAGAACATTCAGGAGCTCTTGGTGGAAGCCAATGAGGAAATTGCTGAAATGGGCAACCGCGAGGGCACTTTGCAGGGCGTGCCCACGGGCTTCATTGATGTGGACAAACTGTTCTGCGGTCTTCGCCCCGGCAACCTTATTATCTTGGCTGCCCGCCCCGCTGTTGGCAAAACCTCTTTTGCAATGAACTTGGCCACTAATGCCGCCAAGCAAGGTGCACCCGTTGCCTTCTTCAGTTTGGAAATGGCTGCTAACGAAATTACTCAGCGCTTGCTTGCCTCCGAAGCCAGTTTGCCGCTTTCCCGTATGCGAAACGGCCAGCTTTCCGATGGTGACTGGAGCCAATTGGTGCAGGCTTCCGGCGACCTTTCGAATTGCGAGTTATACGTAGACGATTCAGCTGGCCTTTCTATCGTTGAGTTGCGCACCAAAGCGCGCCGCATAATGCGCAATAAGAAAAACGGTCTGATCATTGTTGACTACCTGCAGCTTATGCAGCCGGTAATTCCGCACCCCAACAACCGCGCTGTTGAAGTTGCTGAGATTTCCCGTGGCTTGAAGGTTCTTGCCAAAGAGCTTGATGTGCCCATCATTGCCCTTTCGCAGCTTTCTCGTGGTGTTGAATCGCGCACCGATAAGCGCCCTATGCTTTCCGACCTGCGTGAATCGGGCTCTATCGAGCAGGACGCCGACATCGTAATGTTCATCGATCGAAGCACCAGCGAAGCCGAAGCCGAATCGGACAGCCGCCCAGACTGGGGTGTTGCCGAGCTTATTGTGGCTAAGAACCGTTCGGGCCCAACGCGCGATATTCCGTTGACGTTCATTCCTGAGTTCACCAAGTTCACCAACCACTTTGATGACTCGAAATTCCAATAACAGCCAATGCAGCGTAGAGGGGCGCCATGCAAAGTGTGACTTTCATACATGCAGCCGACTTGCACCTTGGTGCGCCCTTCAAGGGTTTGCGCGCACTTTCGCCCCAATGGGCTGATGTTTTGCTGCGCGCTATTCCTGCCGCTTACGAGCGTGTAGTGGATGCCGCTATTGAAAACAAGGTCGATTTCGTTGTTATTGCGGGTGACAGTTTTGACGATACTCGTCCTTCATACGCGGATTTTTCGGTATTTGTGGCAGGGCTTAAGCGGCTGAATGAAGCGGGTATACCCGTTTACTTCATTAACGGCAATCATGACCCGTTTACCTCGTGGAACAATGATTTTGCTATGTTGCCCCCGAATGCGCACCTTCTGGGTGCCCAGGGCCCTGAATTTGCGTGCTATGAGCGGGATGGACAACCTATCGCATTCATAGGCGGACGTGGGTACTACAACCAGGCTTGGCCTGCCGGCGTTGACGTTTCGGCGGGCATTTCACGTGAAACAGCAGCAAATGAACTGGGAAAACGCGCTCCCTTCATGATTGGTTTGCTGCATACCGGGCTGGATATAGATCCAACCCGTTCGCCTGTGCGCCCCGATAACTTGCTGGCTCGCGATGTTGATTATTGGGCTTGCGGGCATATCCACCAAACACGCATGCTGCCCGGGCCAGAGAACCCTCGCATTGCCTTTGCGGGCAGCCCGCAGGGCCGTGGCACATGGGAAACGGGCAAGCACGGGGCGCTTAAGGTCACCCTTACGCAAGGTGCTCCCAACAAAGTTGAGTTCATTGCTACCGAACAGGTGGAATGGCAGCGCTTGCGCATTGATGTTTCTGCCTGCCAGAGCGTGGCTGATGTTCAGCGGGAAATAGTTGCGGCACAGTTTGCTGCTAACGCCAACTCGCATTGCCAGCGCATGATATTCCGCATCATACTTACCGGCCGAACGGCGCTTCATGCTTTGCTGAAGCGGCAGGTTCTGGAAGAGCTGCGCATTGCGGTGAACGATTCGTATCCGTTTTTCTTCATCGATGCGGTGACGAGTGAAACTCAAGCCTTGCAGGACAGGGAGGCGCTGCGTGCAGAGGGCTTGTTCCCTGCGGTGTGCTTTGAGCAGTTGGACGCCCTGCGAGCCGAGCCGACAGAACTGGTTTCTGCGCTCGAACAGGAATTCTACGAGCGGAATTTAGCTTTGCCCAAAAACCTGCAGCAAGGACTTGCAAGCATTTGCGATGATGCTGAAACCTTGGTGCTCGATTTGCTGGGGAAGGAGGAAGCGCGATGAGCAAGAAGAACAAGCTTGCAGCCTCGCGCAAGAAGCTTCTTTCCCTTCCTGAAATCAATCCTGTTGAAAACGCCGAAGCGCGCCAGCCTGAACAGCGGGAACGGTATCTCGAGCATGTGAAAATGACCAGCTTCGGTAAATTCGCCAATGCCATAGTGGGCCCGTTTGGCCCTGGCCTAAATGTGGTGTATGGGCCAAACGAAGCGGGTAAAACAACCGTAAATGAGCTCATTAAAGGTGTGCTTTTCGGGTGGCCTTCTGCTCGAGGTTCCAACAACCCTTACCGCCCCGAAGGAGCTGAGCGTGTAGGCAGCTTGTTCTTTCGCAACCCTGATGGGTCGGTGCTCGAGCTGAAGCGCTCTCGCAATGCAGATGGCATTGATGCGCCCAATGGTTTTCTGGAAGATATAGACCAGGATACCTACGAAACCATGTTCGCCCTTACCAGCGATGAGCTTTTGGGACTTGACGGGCATAACGAAGTTACTGCTCGCTTGCTCACCGCCGGCGCCGGCACGCCCTCTTCGCCCGCAGCTGCCTTGGCCGAGGTGGAGGAGCGCATTCGCTGCACGCTATCGCGCTCTGCCCAATACCCTGATTCCATTCCCAACTTGAATGCTGAAATGGAACGCTTGCGTGCATTGGTTCATGCGGGGCGCGAAGAAGCCGACCAGCTTCGCGCGCAGCAGAAGCAGCTGGCAACGCTGCAGGCCAAGCGCGATGCTCTGTTGGCGGCAAGTGAAAATCTAAATACGCAGGTGGAAAGCTTGAAGACGGCCGCAGCCCAAGTTGAGCGGCTTGATTCTGAGTTGGAGGGCGCCCGTGCATCCCTGAAGGCTGCGATGGATCCCGCTGCTGCTAATGAGCCCGAGCAAAGTGAAGAGTTCGCTCAGCTTGCCGCTCTTGGGCCAGAGGACGAGTATCGCTTGCGCGATGCCCTGGATGATTTCGAAGCCAAGCGCATGAAGCTCGACCA
>CAZQWR010000030.1:0-10848 GCA_964597085.1 uncultured Cryptobacterium sp. | reverse complement strand
GCCCTTGCTTTGCGCCCGCAGAACACGGACGAGGTTCTGGACGACGATTTGAAGAAAAAACAGCTGGTTGCCAGGCAGGAAAGCAAGAATGCTGAAGTATGCCAGCGCGCGCTTGGCCAGCACGATGAGCGCGTGGAAGAGTTTCTTTCCATTAACGGTTTGGCGGCTGCGTGTGGTTCAGTGCAGCGCGCGCGCCGTTTGCTGGATCAAGCGGCGGAGTTCCGCCACGCTCAGGCAACTGCTTCGCAGAATAAAAAGGCTTTGGGCCTTCAATGCGCCGCCCTTCGCAAGGAGCTTGCAGAAAAGCGCCGTGCCCGCATTGAGCTATGCCGCGCTGCCCAAATGCCCGATAATGCCCAACTTGCCGATTTCAACACCGCAATTGGCGAGTTGGAAAAACAGCGCAGTCAAACCACGCAGCTTATGGCCAAGGCTGAGCGCCAATTCGGCGAGATAACAGAGCGCCTTGCCGCAGCAACCAGCAGCACCGATTTCGACAGAGCAAAGTTCCAGTACGAAGAGGCCAACGCGCGCATGAAGGCCGCCCAGCGCAGCCTTGCCGTGCTGTTCGTTGCCCAGCGAACGCTGCAGGGGGCCATTGCGGCTTGGGATAGCAAGAGCCAGCCAGAGGTATATCGCTGCGCTTCAAGGCTGTTCAGTGCCATGACCAGTGGGGCTTGGCAGCAGATTCGCATGAACACCGAAGGCGAGCTGGAGGTTGTTGATGCGGTGCGCACCGCCCGTCCGCCGCATCTTCTTTCGCTGGGTACACGCCAGCAACTGTACCTGTGCCTTCGTATGGCGTTGCTTATCACGGCGCAAAACGTTGGCCGCGGGTTGCCGGTGCTGTGCGATGACATCCTGGTGAACTTCGATGACGAACGCCGGGCGCAAGCCGCCCGCGCTTTGGCTGAATTGGCCGCTTGCCGCCAGGTGATTCTGTTCACATGTCATAAGGACGTTGCAGCCTTGGTGAGGTCTGTTGATCCAACCAGCAACTTGCTTGAACTGTAGTATGATTCTGCTTGCTGGGGTCAAATTGCGCTCATGTGCAAGCCCAGCTCATTAACACACCTTTTGAAAGGACCTTTCATGCCAAGCACGGTTATCCTTGGCGCCCAGTGGGGCGACGAGGGCAAAGGCAAAGTAACCGACCTTCTTTCTAGCGATTACGACTATGTTGTTCGCTATCAGGGCGGCAACAATGCAGGCCACACGGTTATCCATGGAGACACCAAGCTGGCTTTGCACCTTATTCCGTCTGGCGTGATGTACGATCACATTACTCCCGTTATCGGCAACGGCTGCGTTGTAGACCCGAAGGTTCTTATCGAAGAGATGGAAATGCTCCACGGCGAAGGTTTCAGCACCGATCGTCTGCGTATTTCCTGCGATGCACACATCATCATGCCGTACCACATCGATCTTGATGGCGCTTCTGAGCGTCACCTCGGCAAGCATAAGATCGGCACCACCAAGCGTGGTATCGGCCCTGCTTATGAAGATAAAATCAGCCGTTGCGGCATTCGCGTCCAGGATCTTCTGGATGAAAAGATCTTCCGTGAAAAGGTAGAGGCTGCCTTGTTCCTGAAGAACCAGATCCTCACCAAGATCTACGACCTGGAGCCCTACACGGTAGACCAGATTTGCGAGATGTACCTGCCTTACGCCGACGTTATTCGTCCGCATATGGCAGAAACCACCCAACTGCTCAATGCCGAGCTGCGCGCTGGCAAGAACGTCCTGTTCGAGGGCGCTCAGGGCACCATGCTCGATGTCGACCACGGTACCTATCCGTTTGTAACTTCCTCTTCTTGCTGCGCAGGCGGCGCACCCACTGGCTCCGGCGTTGGCCCCAAGGCCATCGGCAAGGTTCTGGGCATTGCCAAAGCCTACATTACCCGCGTTGGCTCCGGCCCGTTCCCCACGGAACTGCACGACGAAACCGGCGAACTGCTTTGCAAGGTTGGCGGCGAATACGGCGTAACCACTGGCCGCAAGCGTCGTTGCGGTTGGTTCGACGCCGTTCAGGCTCGTTATGCGGTAGAGGTTAACTCCATGACCGACATGGCTCTTACCAAGCTAGATGTTCTTTCTTGCGTTCCCCGCATCAAGGTTTGCGTTGCCTACGAAGCCGATGGCGTGCGTTACGATTACTTCCCCATGCAGCATTCGGTAATCTATCCGAAGAATGTAACGCCTATCTACGAAGAGCTTCCTGGCTGGGAAGGTGTGGACATTTCCGATTGCAAGACTTTTGCCGATCTGCCCGCAAACGCCCAGAGCTACGTTAAGTACTTGGAAGAGGTTGCTGGCGTGAAGGCATCGCTCATCGCAGTTGGCCCCGACCGCGACCAAACCATTTTCAATGGTTGGGAAAGCCGCTAGGTAATTTTTGGCGGGGCGTATGCGCGCCCCGCTTTTTATACACCCTCACCAGGAGTTTTCTTAGTGAGGGTGTTTTTGGAATATGACTGAAAGGTTTTAAACCGTGAACATCCTGGTTCTGGGCGGCGGCGGCCGCGAACATGCAATTTCCTGGGCTTTGGCCAAGTCGAACCGCTGCACCGAGCTCTATGTTGCTCCCGGCAACGGCGGCACCGCTTCGTTTGCCCATAACGTAAAAGATTTGAATGCCGAAGACGCCAAGGCTGTTTTGGCATTTGCACGTTCTCATGAAATCGGCCTTGTGGTTATTGGTCCCGAGGCCCCGTTGGTTGCCGGTGTGGCAGACAGCCTTCGCGCGGCTGGCATTCCTGTTTTCGGGCCCGATGCGCAAGGCGCCCAGCTGGAGGGTTCCAAGACCTATTCCAAGGAATTCATGGACGCCAACAACATTCCCACTGCTCGTTATCAGAGCTTCACCGATGCGGCTTCCGCTCGCTCTTATTGCGAAGAGCTGGGTGCGCCGTTGGTAGTCAAGGCTGATGGCCTGGCTGCAGGCAAGGGTGTAGTTGTTGCCGAAACCTTGGAAGCCGCTCTGGACGCAGTGGACGCGTGCTTCAGTGGAAACTTCGGCGAAGCAGGTAGCAGGGTAGTGGTTGAGGAATGCCTTACCGGTCCCGAGTGCTCGCTTTTGGCCTTTGTTTCCAACGGTAAGGCGTTCTGCATGGCACCCGCTCAAGACCACAAGCGCGCCTACGATGGCGACCTGGGCCCCAACACGGGCGGTATGGGCGTGTACTCTCCGGTGCCTATCGTTACCGAAGAGGAAATGGCAACCATGGTAGAGGTTATGGAAACTTCCGCTGCTGCCACCGCCAAGGCTCCTTTCGAAAACGATTACCGCGGCTGCCTGTACGGCGGCTTCATGCTTACCCCCGAAGGCCCCAAGGTGCTGGAATTCAATGCCCGCTTTGGCGACCCTGAAACCCAGGTAGTGCTGCCTCGCCTTCAGGGCGACTTGGTGAACATCATGCTCGCCGTTGCCGAGGGCCGCCCGGAAGACATTGTTCTGAAGTGGTCGGACAAATGGGCAGTAAGCGTTGTTCTGGCAAGCGATGGATATCCTGGTTCCTACGAAAAGGGCAAGGTTATCTTGGGTGTGGAAGACGCCGAGGCCCTGGAAGACGTTATCGTATTCCATGCCGGTACCGCCCTTAACCCAGATGGTGAGCTCATTACTTCTGGTGGCCGCGTGCTCAATGTGGTTGCTCTGGGCGATTCGTTCGAGGAGGCTCGCAACCGCGCTTATGAAGCTTGCAAACTCATTACTTTCGAAGGCGTTCAGTATCGTTCCGATATTGGCAAGCGTGCCCTACAGGGCCGTAGCGCTTGGGAATAGGATTTGCGCTTACGGGTCTATATGGCAAATAGTGCCTCTGATTTTGGGCGTTGACGCAGGTCAGCGCCCATTCTTTTACAAGAAACCAAATAAAACAAAGGCTTGTTTTGAGCCATAGCCCTTGTTTTGCGAGCTTGCTTGCAAAGGCTCGCAAAGGAAAAGAAAAAGGCCCGCGAAAGCGAGCCTTTTAATTTGTGGTGGTCGGGGCGGGACTTGAACCCGCGACACGCGGATTTTCAATCCGCTGCTCTACCAGCTGAGCTACCCAACCGAAAGCATCATTTCTGACGCGAATCGATATATTACCTACACAGCCCCAAACCGTCAAGCAGAAAAGAAGCGGCAAATGCAGATACCGTGAAACCGCAGGTGACGCAACTGCAGCCATTACAGGACGGAAGGTTTTCAATCTGCGGTAGCGGCATTTCCCTGTTCACGTTTGATAACGGTTTAGTGGCTTTTGAGCAGGTGGGATGCTTATGTTTTTCCATTTGGTAAAATCGAGGGACTTATGAAAGAAGGACACATGATCGATTTCGCCATTCAGGGGATCTACCCTCCCTCGCTACAGGCCTTGGTCGATGGCAAAGTTGCCAGCCGTATCAGGCAAAAGGACAGCTCTCTTTATGGCTTTTCCACCGAAGCGCAGCAGTGCGCTTCTGAATACATGGGCTGGGCAACACTTGCCAGCCAACCCCCGTACCCTATTGAGGACATTCAGGCTTTTGCCGACGAGCAGATTGCTGCTGGTCTGCAAACCGTAATCCTCATCGGCCAGGGTGGCTCCACGCAGGCTCCCATGACCATGACCAAATACAACAAGCCCGATTCCCAGCTGGTTTCGTTCAAGACGCTCGATTCCGTTTCTCCGGTTCGCGTTCGTACTATTTTGGCTGAGTGCGACCCGAAGAAGACGCTCATTATCCAGTCTTCCAAGTCGGGCGGCACCATTGAACCCACCTTGGTTATGAAGGCTGTTCGCGGCGTATTGGCCGAAAGCCTGCCTGTTGAAGAAATTCCCAAGCATCTTGTTGCTATTACCGACCCAGGCTCCGACTTGGAAAAGCGCGCCACGGAAGAAGGCTGGCTGAAGGTGTTCAACGGCGAAGCCACTGTTGGCGGCCGTTATTCGGCGCTTTCTGTGTTCGGCTTGGTGCCTGCTGCCCTTGTTGGCATTAAGCTGGCAGACCTAATGGAGGCTGCTCGCGAAGCTGAAGAGCTTTGCGCTTCCGACGACATCGACAACCCCGCTGCCAACTTGGCCGCGTTCTTGTACGACAACTACAAGAACGGCCGCGACAAGTTCAGCTTCTTCACGCCTAAGCGCGGTCGCGTGCTTGGCTTGTGGATTGAGCAGCTGGTTGCAGAGAGCCTGGGCAAGAACGGCTTTGGCATCCTGCCTAACATCGAGGTTGATTCCCTGGTCCTTCGTGAAGACCCGAAGGACCGCACGGTTATTGCCTACACCACCAAAACCGACCTGTGGGACGATCGTCAGAACTTCGCGCATGCGCTTGAGTTCCTTGATCCCGCTATCCCTCGTATGAACTTCAAGGTAATGAACGTAACCGACTTGGCTGCGCACTTCATTATGTGGGAGTACGCCATTGCCATGACGGGTTACCTTATGGGCGTGTGCCCGTTTGACCAGCCCGATGTTGCGGTTGCCAAGAAGGAAGTGCTCAACATCCTGGCAAATGGCGCTCGCCAGCCTGAATTCGTTGAGAACGGCTTGGCTGGTGTGCCCATTGGCAATGTTGAAGTGCATGTTTCCGATGCGCTGCGCCCCAGCCTTCAGGGTGAAACCCTGGTTCAGGCGATGAGCGCTCTGCTGGACAGCATTGAGCCAGGCGATTACTTCTGCCTGAACGCCTTCCTGCCCTTCGCAGGCGAAGGCCGCCGCGAGGCCCTGGAAGAAATTCGCCACTCCATGGCAGATATCAAGGGCGTTGCTTCTTGCTTGGAAATTGGTCCGCGCTACCTGCATTCCACCGGCCAGCTGCATAAGGGTGGCCCCAACAAGGGTGTGTTCCTTATCATTTCCGCCGATGAGCCGCGTGATATCGAAATCGAAGATCATCGCGCAAGCAGCTTGGGCGAGCTCGCCAAGGCGCAGGCTTCCGGCGACTTCAGCATTCTTTCCGACCGCGGCCGTCGTTGCATCCAGGTGCATTTGGCCGATAATTCCGCCGTTTCGATCCGTGCCTTGGTAAAGGCGTTCAAGGAGGCCGTCTACGCATGACGCGCGAAGCGCTCGAACTTAAGATAACCGGCGTAGTACAAGGGGTGGGTTTCCGCCCCTTTGTCTATCGTGAGGCAAAATTGCGTTGCATTGCCGGGTGGGTATTGAACAATGTGGAGGGCGTGCTGGTGCATGCCGAAGGCGAATCAAAGGCGCTTGACCAGCTGATAATCGCCATTTCCGAGAACGCCCCTGCAGCTGCGCAGGTAAAGCAGATAGAAATTGCCGAAGTTGAGCTGGAGGGTTTCGACACCTTCGAGATTCGCTTTTCCGAAGAAGGCGCCCAGCAGGAAGCCACGTTGGTTTCGCCCGACCTGGCCACCTGCGATGCCTGTGTGGAGGAGCTTTTTGACCCGGCTAACCGCCGTTTCCACTATCCGTTCATAAACTGCACCAACTGCGGCCCGCGCTTTACCATCATGCGCGCTTTGCCTTACGATCGCCCGGCAACCTCCATGGCGGAGTTCGCCATGTGCCCGGAATGCCAGGCTGAATACGACAACCCGGCTAACCGTCGCTTCCATGCTCAGCCCGATGCCTGTTTTGAGTGCGGCCCCCATTTGGGATGGCTTGAAACTGCTGTAGGCGAGCAGCCGAGCATCGAAGGCATTCAGTGGGCGCATAACGTTGAAACCTCAGATTCTTTTATCGATGCTGCGGTAAGGGTTATTCGTGCCGGCGGCACCGTTGCCCTTAAGGGTTTGGGCGGTTATCACTTGGTGTGCGATGCTCAGAACCCCGATGCCTTGGCTCGGTTGCGTCAGCGCAAGCGACGTCCAGGCAAAGCCTTCGCGGTGATGGTTTCTTCGGTTAACGAAGCTCGCCAGTGCTGCGAAGTGAGCCAAGTGGAAGAGGCGCAGCTGAAAAGCCCTGCTCGCCCCATTGTTCTACTGAAGAAGAAGCGCGAGGTTGCCTTCGCCCATGGTTTGGCCGACAAGTTGCCCGAGCTGGGCGTAATGCTTCCTACCACACCCGTACAGCACCTGTTGGCGCGCGCATTCGGCGGCATGCTGGTTATGACTTCGGGCAACATCAGCGATGAGCCCATCGTTATTGATGAGGAAACGGCTTTTGCCCAGCTGGGTGGCGTTGCCGATGCCTTCCTGGTAAACGATCGCGCCATTGAAGGCCGTTACGACGATTCCGTGCTGCGCGTTTTGGATGGCGGCCCGGCTGGCGAGGTGATCCAGTTCGTGCGCCGCGCCCGCGGTTATGCGCCCTTGCCCGTTGCGGTTCCTTGCCCTGAAGGGTCTACGGAGGTTCTTCTGGCCGTTGGCCCAGAACAGAAAAGCACGCTTACCTATACGCGTGGTGGCTCCGCTTTTGTTTCCCAGCATGTGGGCGACTTGGAAAGTGCCGCCGTTATGGACGCCTGGCATGAAACCCGTAAGCGCTATGCCGATCTGCTGCGCTTGCAGCCTACGCGCATTGTGGCCGACTATCACCCGGAGTATCTTTCCACCAAGTGGGCTCTTTCGCAAAGCTTGCCCGTTACACGCGTGCAGCATCATCACGCCCATATCCTTTCGGTTATGGGCGAAAACCAGCTTGAGGGTCCGGTTTGCGGCTTTGCCTTCGATGGCACTGGCTATGGCTTGGATGGGGCTATTTGGGGCGGCGAAGTGCTGCTTTCGAACCTGCATGCCTATGAGCGCTTCATGAACTTTGCCTATATCCCGTTGCCTGGCGGTGCAGCTGCTATCAAGGATCCTGCCCGAATTGCCTACGGCGCTTTATGGTCGTTCGACCTGTTGGACCATCCTGTTGCCCAGCGCTTTGTGGCCGAAAACGTTGAAGGTGCCCAAGTGTATGAGCAGATGATTGAAAAGGGCTTGAATACCCCGGAAACCTCTTCGGTTGGGCGCTTGTTCGATGCGGCTTCTGCTTTGTTGGGGGTTTGCTTGCACCCTAGCTACGAAGGCGAAGCTGCCATTTTGCTGGAAGCCGCTGCGCACGAAGGCGCGGTACGGGCTGTTTTGCAGGATGTTCCCGAAACCGATGAGCGCTACCGCATCAGCTTCATCAAGAACATCGCAACCGAAAACAGCACTGCCGCCGATACGTCGGTGCTGCTCATTGATGCTGCACCAGCATTCCAGGCAATGCTCGACGATATGCAGGCTGGAATCCCGGCAGAAATCATTGCCACGCGCTTCCACAACGCCTTCGTTTCGTTTATTGCCGAAGCTGCCGAATTGGTGCGTGCTGCATACGGCATCGAAACCATGGCGCTTGCCGGCGGCGTTTTCATGAACCGCTATCTTACCGAGCATGTGCTTTGCGCGCTGCAGGAGCGTGGCTTTACCGTTGCCCTGAATAAAGACCTTCCGCCCAATGACGCAGCCGTTTCCTACGGGCAGGCTGTGCTAGGATTGCAGGCGCAAAGCGAGGAGTGATGTGCAATGTGTTTGGCTATCCCTGCACAAGTTAAAACAATCCAAGAAGACAACCTTGCTGTTGTGGATATTCTCGGCGTTACGCGCGAAGTGGCGCTCGACCTTACCCCTCAGGCTCAGGTGGGCGATTTCGTGCTGGTACACGCCGGCTTCGCCATTGAAGTGGTGAACGAAGAGGACGCCCAGGAAACGCTCGATTTGATCAAGCAGATTCCCGAGCTGGCCGACGTTGAAGGCTTGTAGGCGGCTGCCATGGATCTTTCCCAGTTCAAAGACCCGGAGCTTGCCCGCGGCCTTATTCAATCCATTCAAAAATGGGCGCCCGAAAAGGCAACTCTAATGGAGGTTTGCGGCACCCATACCGTTGCCATTGCGCGCAACGGCCTACGCGGCCTTATGCCCGAAGGCACCCGTTTGGCTTCTGGCCCCGGCTGCCCAGTTTGCGTAACCTCCAATAAAGACATCGACACGGTAATTGCCCTTTCGCGCGTGCCTGGCGTTACCATCGCCACGTTCGGCGATATGACGCGCGTGCCCGGTTCTACCTCCAGCTTGCTGAAGGAGCAGGCCGATGGCCGCTCGGTGAGCATTGTGTATTCACCGCTCGATGCGCTCAAGCTTGCCCAGGAAAACCCTAGCCAGCAAATAGTGTTCGTTGGCGTTGGTTTCGAAACCACCACGCCTTTGGTTGCCATGGCCATTAAGCGTGCAAAGGCGCTGGGCCTGAAGAACTTCAGCGTATTTGTGGCGCACAAGAATATGCCCGGCGCTTTGGAGACCATTGTTTCCGACCCGTCGTTGCAGATAGATGCACTTATTTTGCCTGGCCATGTAAGCACCATCATTGGTATGGAACCCTACCAGTTCTTGGCGGAAAAATATGGAATTCCTGGCGTTATTACCGGTTTCGAGGCGGTGGATGTATTGCAGGGCATTGCCATGCTCATGCGCCAGCTGCACGAAGGCCGTGCCGAAATCGAGATTGCCTATACGCGCGGCGTTGCGCCGCAGGGCAACCAGGTTGCTGTGGCCGCCATCAATGAAGTGTTCCGCACCGTGGACACTTCTTGGCGCGGCTTGGGCGTTATTCCCGGTTCCGGCTACGCTATTCGCTCCGAATACGCGGAATTCGATGCATTCCAACGCTTCGAGCCCGAAGTGGAACCCACTCAGGAGCCGAAGGGCTGCCGCTGCGGCGATGTTCTGCGTGGCATGATGGCCCCCAACGAATGCCCCCTGTTCCGCAAGGTGTGCACTCCCGAAAACCCCGTTGGTCCCTGCATGGTTTCCAGCGAAGGGTCGTGCGCAGCGTATTTCCGCTACTTGTAGGTTTCTCTACGCGGGCTGGTTTTCGCTGCTGGGCAAATAAACGATTTCCAAACGGGCGCGCCTTCTTCGGCGCGCTTGTTGTGTAATGGGGGAGTTGGGAAGGAGGATGATGGAAAAACGGGCTAAGCAGAATTCCCTGTTGGCGCATGACGATGCACGCCGTGCGCTGTACCGCGGCGACGACAAGGTGTTCGCCGGCGTGTGCTCGGGCATTGCCGAGCGCATGGACGCCGATGCCATTTTGGTTCGCGTAACCGTTGTGGTTTTGGTTTTCTGCACCTTTGGCCTGGCCATTGTTCCCTACGCTGCCATGGCAGCATTCCTGCCCAGCCATAAGGAAGCTCAAGGGCCGGTGGATGTGGACGCGGTTTCGGTGCGCTCCGACCGCTATCAACGCGTAATTGCCGCCCGTGAAAGCTCGTCTTTCGCCCAGCGTAGCTATGGTGTTCGCGCTGATGCGGGTCATATCCCACCAGCGCCGCCCGAAGGTGAGGTTGCGCCAAGCCGCACCGCCTGCTCGTATGCTATGGGCACGATAGAATTCGACCAGGAGCGAGTGGCGCGGCGCTTGCCCATCGTTTTGGCCATTACGGTTCTTATCACTGGGCTTTTCGTGTTCTTCATCAACTACGGCGTTGCCTTTATTCCGGGAGTGACCGTTGTTGGCTTTTGGCCAATGCTGTTCGTGGTTGTGGGAACCACTCTCTTGGTTTGTTTCGCCGACAAGCTTTCCCTTCGAGTACGTTTGTGCGGGCTCATTGCCTGCATCGAAGTGTGCCTTGCCGTGCTTCCGTTTTCATTGGGAATTTGCCCGTTGCAATCGCTTGCCCGAATCAGCGATGCCACGGCGGTTTTGTGGTTGGTTGTTGCCGCTTGCGTTGCGGTGGCGCTCATATTCGACCGCTCCGATTTCTTGGCGTTGGGCATTGGCCTTGCCGCGCTTGCGCTTGCCATTTCCTACTTCGATATGGGCATCGTGGATCGTCTTACCATGTTCTCTTCGTATGCCCGTCATAATATGACGTTGCCGCTGTTCAGAGGGTAGCAGGCTGTAATATTGCGGCGGTTTAACGCTTGGTTTCAGCATGAAGATATGC
>CAZQWR010000029.1:0-14925 GCA_964597085.1 uncultured Cryptobacterium sp. | reverse complement strand
TCAAGAAGCTCACTAAGCAGTTCTTCAGTAAGCGGCTCCTCCACGCTACGCTTCCTCCTTTGGCCAGCTTTTACCTTTCTGCCTAGTTTACCAACCATCGGGTAAACATCGACCTACAGGTTGTCGATTGCATATTGTGCCTCGTCCGCCGTGAACTTTTCGCCGTAGTCGGAAACCAGCTGATCATAGATGGCGGAGGAAGACATGTTCATTTGACTCTGATAAGTTTTTGCCTTCGCCAATGCATTTGCGTTGTAGTCGGCATTTAAATTGTCGATTGCGTATTGCGCGGCATCCGCAGAGAACTTTTCGCCATATTCCGAGGTGAGCTGATCGTAGATGCCCTGTTTGGACATGTGCATGGTGTCGCTATAGGTTTTTGCCTTAGCCAGGGCATTTTTGAATTCAGTTGAAACATTAGAGCTGCTCGAGGAAGAAGACGAAGTGCTGTTGCTGGAGGCAGAGCTGCTGTTGGTTGAGCTCGTACCAGAGTTGCTCGAATTCGTGCTGCTGGAGGTATAGCCCGAACTACTCAGAGAATCACTGGCTGCCTGAGTGTAAGCGGCACCAGTGCCCATAACTACGAACAGGGAAATTACGCAGATGATTATCGAAGCAATTGCCATTCCCTTGCCGGTTTTCTTACCCTTGACGATACCCACCAATCCAATGATGCCGAAGATAAGGCCAAGGGTGCCCAAAAGCCCAGAAAGGAAGTTGATAAACGGAAGAAACGAGGTCAGCAGCGCGATAATACCCAGCACCAATGCCGCAACAGCCATGCCAGACCTAGAAGGCGGCATAGGAGGCATTCCGCCGTTGGGCGCTCCGGGGTTTTGATATTGCTGAGTCTGCCCCTGCTGATACTGAGGCACCTGCGAATGATTGCCTTGAGGATATTGGTTTTGACCCGACACTTTGAATCCTTCCACTGGGAATTGCGTCACCAAAAAGCCAGGTGACGGCTCAATTACTGTAGAAACGGTATCCCAGTGGATTTTTGATTTCATTAGCTGCCAGCTAATGCAGAGGAGATTTCTGGCGCGCGGTTGACGCATGGAAGTGAATGCCTAATTTAGGCTCGCATTACGCTTACGGTGATCTTCTTTACCGTCTTGGACAAGTCGGATTCCTTATTGGCCTGGGTATAGTCATAATCCAGCGTGGCATTCCAGGTGTAGGCTACGCCATTCAAATCGGCGGTTCCTTGGAAGGTGTAGGTTTCGCTTACCAAGGTTTTTCGGTCGGGACCATAGGTGGAGTAAGCCGTTTTGCTAGGCAGCTCAACGCTGCCTTCTTCAACCGTAGTAAGCCCTGCTTTATGCAGAGTGTTTTCCACAATGTGGTACTTCTGCACAGCATCGGCAAACGCAATGCTCCCGTAGCCCAAAAGCGAAGTTGCCGCAGTGTACGACGCCGCAACTACCCCATCGTTATCGTCAAAACCAAGCGTTACCGTAGGCGTGCCAGAAAGCGAATCGCCCTTTTCATTGGTAAGCGCAACGGTTTCTTCCTTGCTGAAGCCGATAGAGCTCATAGGCGCTTCTTCCTGTATGGAAGCACCATGGCCTATTTTCACAACGGCATCGTTAGTGGAAAGCCCCATAAGCGAAACCAAGTTCGTGACCTGAGTAGATGCATTGGTTACCTGGGGCTTGCTGCTTTTGGAGGCCTCAATGGTTTCCGTGTCGTCCTGAGCAGCATAGCTACCCATCTTGTTGGAAGAATTAAAGGAAAGAGCCACTACAAGCGCAACGGCGCAGGCCACCAGCACCACCAACAGCGCCAGCAGCCAACCAATGCCCTTCTTGGCCTTGGGGGTTTCCACGGAATTGGGCAACCCTGCTCCTTCCTAATGGCAAATGCCGAAATACACGGCAAAGCCAACCAAAATCAAAACAACAACAGCGATGATAACCTTCTGCAAGCCCGCCATGGGCACAGACCCTTCAAGGTCTTCCCTGGTTGCAGTGTAGCCATCTTCATCAGAAATTGCTTCGCGCTTATCTGCTGTAGGCTTTTCCTGCTTAGCCGTAAAAACCTCTTCCTCAACCTGCGCGCGCATTGGCTGGTTGGCAGCTTCAGACTGCGCAGCGGATTCGGAAACCAAAGATGCAGGCGATTGAACATGGGCGCCCGAGGCATCTACACGAACCACTTCTTCATTGTCATCAGCAACATCAACGCTGATAAGGGAGTATTTCTTTTCTTCTGCCACAACAAACCCTACTGCATATAGCCAGACATTTCGGCGGCCAGGGCATCGCCCATGGCAACTGCCTCTTCAGAGCTCTGGCCGACGGTGAACAGGTAAACCTTCACCTTGGGCTCGGTGCCGCTGGGGCGCACGATTACCTTGTTGCCGCCTTCCAGGTCGAACTCAAGCACGTTAGCGGAAGGCAGGCCGTTTACACCCAGCTTGTAGTCAAGGAACTGCTCCACCTTAAGGCCGGCAATTTGCTGAAGCGGCTTTTCGCGGAAACCGGCCATGATGTTGGCCATTGCCTGCGCACCGGCAGAACCTTCGAAGGTGAAGGAATTGGTACGGTTGTGGTGGTAACCGAATTCCTTGTAAATGTCCTGCATGGCCTGGTAGAGGTTTTTGCCCTGCGTGCGGTAGTAACGCGCCATCTGGCAAATAAGCATAGATGCAACAACTGCGTCTTTATCGCGGGCATGGGTACCGGCCAAGTAGCCATAGCTTTCCTCGAAGCCGAAAACAAAGCTATCTGCTGCGTTCTTCTGCTCAAGCTCCGCAATTACGCCACCGATGTACTTGAAGCCCGTGAGCACGCGGCGCATGTCAACGCCGTACTTTGCGGCAACTGGATCTACCAGGCTGGTGGAAACGATGGTGGTAACCGCTACGGGGTTGGCGGGCATGGTGCCGTTTTCCTTACGCATGCGGCAAATGTAATCCAACAGCAGTACACCAATTTCGTTGCCAGAAAGCAGCTGGTAATCGTCGCCATCTTTCACCGCAGTGCCAACGCGATCGCAATCGGGGTCGGTGGCAAGCAGAAGATCGGGGTGAACCTTTTCACACAGCTGAATGCCGCATTCGAGGGCTTCGCGAATTTCAGGGTTAGGGTACGGGCACGTGGGGAAATTGCCATCGGGCTTTTCCTGCTCGGGAACAATATGAACATCGGTAACGCCGATGCGATCCAAGATGCGCTTTACACACTCCAAGCCCGTTCCGTTGAGCGGGGTGTACACCACACGGAAATCGGTTGCATCCTGCTGAATATGCTGTTCATACACAGCATCCAAGAAAGCATCCAGCACTTCCTCTTCAATGAAGTTGGCCAAACCAGTTGCCTGAGCCTCTTCGAAGGACATGGTTTTCACATCATCGAACATATCAACGTGCTCGATTGCCGCCGTAATGGCATCGGCGATTTCGGAAGCAATCTGGCAGCCATCGGGGCCGTACACCTTGTAACCGTTGTACTTTGCAGGGTTATGGCTTGCCGTAACGTTGATGCCAATAGCACAACCGAGATAGCGTGTGGCAAACGAAAGTGCGGGCGTGGGCTGCAGGCGCGGGTACACATATGACTTGATGCCATTTGCCGCCAAAACCGCGGCAGAAGTACGAGCAAACAGCTCGGAGTTAATGCGCGAGTCGTAGCAAATGGCAACGGTGCCGAGCTGGCCTTCACTGGCTTGCGACTTAATGTAGTCGGCAACGCCCTGCGTAGCCCGGCCAACCGTGTGGATGTTCATGCGGTTGGTGCCCGCTCCCAGCACGCCACGCAGGCCAGCAGTGCCGAATTCCAAATTGCGATAGAAGGCATCTTCAACTGCGGCATCGTCCATACCCTTGAGCTCGGCTGCAAGCGCAGGGTCGGTTACCTTTTCACACCAAAGGTTGTATTCAGAACGGCAATCCATGGATTACTTCCTTACCAGATAAATGTTTGAAAATAAGTTTCTTAAGTATAGCAAGGGGCGGAAGCGCTGGTGCGCGCTACGCGCAAACTGCAGCAGGAAAGAAAAACCCCGCCGCAAGCGACGGGGTTTACGCAACCAGATGACGTAGCTCTTACCCTGTATCATCCTTGAACAGGCTAGCCATGCACGAAAGCCCGTGTTGCCCCATGGCTTAGCCTGTTAACGTGTTGAATAATTTATAGCGCCTGGGTTCCAATCAGTAAAACAGTAATCTATTATAGCGGTGTTAAGAAATGCTTAAAGGAGACGCATGGACACCTCCCGTTACCGCGCATTTATCCAAGCCGTAGACCAGGGCAGCCTTTCGCGAGCCGCAAAAACGCTGGACTACACCCCCTCGGGCGTGAGCCAGCTCATCACGGCGCTTGAACGCGACCTTGGTTTCGCAGTGCTAGACCGCGGATCTCACGGCGTAAGCCCCACCAAAGAAGGCCAGCGCATCCTGCCCGTTGCCCGCGCAACTGTTCAGGAAGAAGACCGCCTTCTGCAGATGAGCTCTGAAATAAAAGGGCTTTCAACCGGCCAAGTAACCATCGGCTCATACCCAAGCGCAGCAGCACATTGGCTGCCCGGCGTTATTCAGGAATTCCATGCCAAGTACCCCGCCATTGAGGTGCGCATTATGGAGGGCATCCACCAAGAAATCACCGAATGGTTAAGCACTAGCGAAGTTGACCTGGGCTTCATGAGCTACGAACCCAGCCTTGCCTACGATTGGATTCCCCTTTCGCGAGACCCGATGGTTGCGGCCTTGCCGAAGAGCCATGCGCTGGCCAACGCAAAGAGCTACCCGCTCGAGCGCTGCGCCGAAGAGGCGTTCATCATGCCTGGCAAAGGCCAAGACGTTGACATCCTTGGCGTGCTGGCACGCAACAACATCACCCCTTCCATTGCCTACGAAACTATCGAAACCGTAGCAACCTTGGGCATGATAGAGGCGGGCTTGGGCATGACCATCATCAACAGCCTGGCAGTTCAGAAATTCGCCTTCGATGTTGCCCTGGTTCCCGTAGCGCCAACGGAAAGCATCTTGTTCGGCCTTGCCGTTCCCTCACTTAAAACCTGTGCTCCGGCAACGCGCCACTTCATCGACTGCGCCGTAGCCAGCCTTCAGGAATAAATATGCAGAAGGAAACGTACAGGAAAATGACCAATGGCCTTCGCGCCAAACCAACCTTGGCGCGCTTGGTTGTTAACGGCAACAAGGCAATCACCAACGCCATTTACGTGGCCTACCCGTGCCTGCTACTTTGGCTGCTGCTGCACAACGGATTAGATGCCGCGCTGAAAGGCAGCTTCGACGCAATGCTACCCAAAGCGTTTTTGGTTCCTTGCATAGGTTTTTTCCTGTTAACCCTTCTGCGCAAGGGCATTAATGCGCCCCGCCCCTACGAAGTGTTCGATCTGCCGCCCGTTATCAACAAGCAAACGAAGGGAAAATCTTTCCCCAGCCGCCATACCTTTTCAATATTCATCATCGGCGTAGCATTTTTGGCTTGCTGTCCTATTCCTTGGGCAGGATGGGCAGTTCTTGGCCTAGGCGTGTGCCTGGGAACGTTGCGCGTTTTCGCCGGCGTCCACTTTCCCCGCGATGTTGTTTGGGCAGCAATTTTCGCAGTAGCCTTCGGGTTTATAGGCTTCTATATCGTCTAGCCAGTTCAAAGCGCAATTCAGCCATATGCGTCTGATCTGCCGAAACGAACTTGAAACACACTTGAAACCGTTCATCGCCCGTTTTAAAACTTTTTGTTGCACTTTAGTTTGGCAAAGCGTATAGTTTCCGCCATCACATATTCGATGAAGCCTTTGGAACCGCAAGGAACCGAAGGTGGAGAAAACTCTGGAGAATCTCTTAAGTGAGATGCCGACGGTGCAAGGCCCAAGCGAAGCTTGGTAGCTGAATCTCTCAGGCAACAGGACAGAGACGGGAATCCCCGCCCCTCTTCTTAATTGGTTCCCTAGGGTTTTCGCAAGAGCTCCCCTAGGAGGAAACCAAAAGTGGATGAATTACTACTCATCGTCCAAACCATCAACACCTATCTTTCGAACTATGTGTTGATCGTCCTGCTCATTGGCTGCGGCTTGTACTTTTCCATCCGCACCCGCTTCGTTCAGGTTCGCTGCTTCGGCGAAGGCCTTAAGCGCATGTTCGGCGGCTTTTCCCTTCACGGCGGCAAACAGGAAAGCGGCATGAGCTCTTTCCAGGCAGTGGCCACCGCAATCGCTGCACAGGTTGGCACGGGCAACATCGTAGGTGCCTGCGGCGCAATCCTTATCGGCGGCCCTGGCGCAATCTTTTGGATGTGGGTAATTGCCTTCCTTGGCATGGCAACCAACTATGCTGAGGCCGTTCTTGCTCAGAAGACCCGCACCATCGATGCCGACGGCACCGTTCATGGCGGCCCGGTTTACTACATCCAGACGGCATTCAAGGGCGCATTCGGCAAGTTCCTGGCAGGCTTCTTCGCCGTAGCTATCATCTTGGCACTGGGCTTTATGGGCTGCATGGTTCAGTCCAATTCCATCGCCAGCACCATGAACACCGCATTCGGCATTCCCACCTGGGTTATCGGCATTCTCATTGTTATGTTCGCCGGCTTCATCTTCCTAGGCGGCGTTTCCCGCTTGGCTTCCGTTACCGAAAAAGTAGTGCCATTCATGGCAATCATTTACCTGGTTGGCGGCATTGCCGTTCTGGTAGCGAACGCAGCCCATGTAGGCGATGCAGTAGCACTCATCTTCCAATGCGCCTTCAACCCCAATGCCGAAATCGGCGGCGTTACGTTTGGCCTCATTGCAGCCCTTTCGCAAGGTGCAAAGCGCGGCCTGTTCAGTAACGAGGCGGGCATGGGCTCCACTCCTCACGCTCACGCAATGGCAAACGTCAAGAACCCGCACGAACAGGGCGTTATGGCAATCATCGCCGTGTTCGTTGACACCTTCGTAGTTGTTACCATTACCGCTCTGGTTACCATCACTGTTCTGTACACGGGCGACGGCCAGCTTGCACAGGGCATGTACGACGGCATCGACAAAACGAACATGGCACAGCTGGCATTCGGCAGCGTGTTCGGCGAATTCGGCGGTAATGCATTCGTGGCAATCTGCCTTCTGTTCTTCGCCTTCAGCACCATCCTGAGCTGGAACCTGTTCGCCAAGATCAACGTTGGCTACCTGTTCGGCAAGAAGGCAGTGCCCGTATTCAGCGTTATTGCCCTTTGCTTCATCTTCACCGGTTGCATGCTTTCCAACGACCTGGTTTGGGAGCTGGCCGACATGTTCAACCAGCTGATGGTTCTGCCCAACGTCATCGCATTGATTGCACTGGGCGGCGGCGTTTCGATGTGCGCTCGCACCCGCGGCAAGGAGTTCAAGCTCAAGCAGCAGGAAGCAACCACGTTGAAGACTCCGAAAAAGACCGAATAGCGGCTTAGCAGCGGCTGGCGGAGCGCTCGGCCTAGCAACCCAGTCCCCTCCCGTAAAGGAGCAACGGCAATCCCCAATTCAGCCGTTGCTCCTTTTTTATTCAAGACAAACTTCCCAGTTTTCAAGAAGCCGTGGAGAACATGGTATTGTTATATATGAATAAACGCTCCTACCAGGAGGAATGAAATGCACTATCAAATCGTAACCGACTCTTCCTGCAACCTTTCCGAAGACATCATCGACAACTTCGGTTTGGAAATCCTGCCGCTGAACTTCATGATCGACGGCGAGCAGTATCAAAGCTACTTGAAGGGTCAAGTAACCGACCTCAAGCAGTTCTACACCATGATGCGCGAAGGCAAAGTAATCACCACTTCCCTGCCCAACCTCGCTTATGCCCAGAAGCTGTTCGAGGAAATACTGAACCGTGGACAGGATGTTTTGTACCTTGGCTTTTCCAGCGGCCTTTCCGGCACCTTCGTTGCAATGGACACGCTGTTGAACGACCTTCGCGAAAAATACCCAGAGCGAACCATCGAAACGGTTGACACCCTTTGCGCTTCTCTTGGTGAAGGCCTGCTTATTTACAAGGCATGCGAACTGAAGCAGCAAGGCAAAAGCCTTATTGAAGTACGCGATTGGGTGCTTGAAAACCGCCTGAAACTTGCCCATTGGTTCACAGTGGACGACCTGATGTTCTTGTATCGCGGCGGCCGAGTTTCACGCACCGCTGCATTCGCAGGTCAAATGCTGAAGATCAAGCCTGTTCTGCATGTAGACGATGAAGGCCACCTTATTCCCATGGAAAAGGCTCGCGGCCGCAAGAAGAGCATTCAGGCCCTAGTAGACCACATGGCAAAAACGGCCAACCCGCCAGTTACCGACCAGCTCATTGCCATCTCCCATGGCGATTGCCCCGAAGATGCCGATTACCTGCAGAAGCTCATTACCGAGCGTTTTGGCATTACGCAGTATCTTATCAATTACATCGACCCGGTTATCGGCGCGCATTCTGGTCCTGGCACCTTGGCGCTGTATTTCTTGGCCGATCATAGAAATTAAGCGCAGGCAAACCAAAAAGCAGTAAACCAATTAGAGCCGCTCAATGAGCGGCTCTTTTCATGCCTAAGGCGTATACCCCCCTAAACAAAAGCAACCGCATTCACGGTTGCCAATTAAGCTTCGTTAATGATTTCGCGCAAAGCATTGATAAGCTTTTCGTTCTCTTCATGCGAGCGAATAGCCACCAGAAAATAACGCCTGCCTTCTACCCCAGGAATACCAGTAAGGTCGCGCAAGGTAAAGCCCGCCCTTTGAAGGCGAAGGATTAAATCTCCTGCGCTCGAGATGCCAAAATCACGCGCGGCACGTTCTTCCAAAGCGCACATTACGAAGTTGGCTTCAGAAGGGAAAACCTTGATACCCGGGGTTAGGCTGAGCATGCACTGCATCCACGGGATTTCAGCTTCAAGCACACGCACAGTTTCTTCCAGGTATTCTTCAATGCGAGGGAACTCGCGTGCAACGACTTCGTTGAACATAGTGAGCTCACTACCATCGATGAACTGGCTTATGTGCTGAATTGCTTGGGCATTGCCAACCACATAGCTCATGGGAATGCCCGGCATGCCAAGCTCATTTGAAAGGCTTCGCACCACAAACAGGTTCTTATACTGCTGAGTAAGGTTTACAAAGCTTTCGCCACCCAGGGTAAGGGCGATGTTGGATTCATCCACAACCACCCAATTGCAAACGTCAAGGTAGCGCTTCAGCGTTTTTTCAGACAGAACTCGCGCACACGGAAAACTGGGGTTGGCCAGCACCGCAGCATCGAAGGTGCAACCGTTGTTAAAAGCGGTTTGCGGCTCTACCGCAGAAAGCGAATACGGGTTCATGAGCTTGATGGGGTTATGCCCAACATTGGCCACTGAAAGGAAATAGCCTGTAGGCGCAGGCGAAGGAATGCCCACATTGCAAGGGCGATAGGCCTGAGCAACAGTGCCAATCATAGAGGTAACACTAGTGCCCGCCAGGAAGCACTGCTCTGGTATTTCAAAGTAGCGGCCAAGGATACGGCTAAGATGCTCGCCTTTGCCATCGGGGCCAAACGACAAATCACCTTCGGCAATGGCATTGGCAATAGCCGTTTTGATGCATTCAGGGGTGCCTAAAGGATTGGCGATGCAGGAAAAATCTACCCAGTCGATTTCAGCGCGAATATCGTATGGCAACGTGGATTCCTTCGGCGTGTTTGCCGAAGCCTCATTAACAACATTCGCTATGGATTCAAGTGCCTTCAAGCTGGGTAACTTCAATTCTTCTTAGACGATAAAAACCGAGTTCTTCAAACCCAGGACATCAACCGTATCACAACAAAGTGCCTGATAGTGTGGTGTTAGACTGTATTCGTGAGAAAGATTTTCGAGCATACCACCAGTAGTGTTTCGGGCGCCGAGCAACCACTATTGCCCTGGAATGGAGCGGCCATTATCCTCATGGATTTGGATGCTTTCTTCGCTTCGGTGGAACAGCTGGACCACCCGGATTGGAAGGGCAAACCCGTTATCGTAGGCGGCAGCCCAGAACGCCGCGGGGTGGTTTCAACCGCATCGTACGAGGCTCGCAAATTCGGCGTTCATTCCGCTATGCCCTCTTCAATGGCTGCGCGGCTTTGCCCACAGGCGATTTGGACGAGCGGCAACTTCCATAGGTACCGCGAAATGTCAGCAAAGGTTATGGCCATCCTTCAAGACGAAAGCCCACATTTGATGCAGGTTAGCATCGACGAGGCCTTCTTGGATGTAACCCCAACGCGCGCCAACAAAACCCATCCCGTTACCATAGCCCAACGCATACAGAAGCGCGTTGGCGAGCTGGGAATAACCTGCTCTATCGGGCTGGGAGAATCGAAGGCCGTAGCGAAGATCGCCTCCAACCAGAGCAAACCCCACGGGCTTACCGTTGTTTACCCTGGGCATGCCGCGGAATTCCTGGCTCCCCTACCCGTAAAGGAAATGAGTGGCATTGGGCCGGTAGCGCAGAAGCGCTTGCAAAGCTTTCATCTGCGCACCCTTGGTGATGTTGCCAGTGCAGACCCTGCAATACTTCGCCACGTTTTTGGGAAGAACGCACAGCTTATGGCAGACAGATGTCGCGGCATAGACACCCCGGTAATACACGAGGCTGAACCGGTGAAGTCGATTTCGAACGAAATCAGCTTTGCGCAAAGCCTAACCAGTCGCGAAGAAATACAAGCGCGCATTGCCACCATGGCCCACAAGGTGGGAAGGCGCTTACGCCGCAAGGGCATGGAGGGCACCACGCTTCATTTGAAAGTTCGCAAAGAAGACCTTTCGGTGCGAACCTGCCAAAAGAAACTTCCCAACTTAGGCACCAACGATCTAACTTGGCTACCTCTGCTGTATCAAATGTTGGGCGAAATTTGGGATGAAGGCGAAAAACTCCGGCTAGTAGGCGTGGGCGTGAGCGGATTCGAGGAGGAAGCCGTACAGGAATCGCTGTTCGAGGACTTCTTCTTTGGAAACGAAACCGCCGAAGAAAGCCCCCTTATTGCCAATGCGGCCAAGAACGAAAAATTGCTGCTAGCGAACGATGCCATAGCCCAGCGCTTCGGTGAAGGAGCCGTACGCTTCGGGCATGAAATCCGCAGCTACCAAGACACCACTGGTTCAAGCGCCAAGAACCCTGAAGATTACAAAGCCTAAAAATACAAAAAGGACCCTTTCGGGCCCTTTCGTTAATTGAACTTGAAAATCTTCTGCGCCAAACGGTATCCGCCCAGACCAACCGCACGCCCTACCGGGCTGGGAATGTTAACGAACCCATTGATGATGGTTCGCTTGATTTGGCCGCAGAGCTTTGCATCGCTTGCCTGCAAATATGCCCACACATCGGCACGCTTCGCCTCGTTTTCAGGAGTAGGCTCCATGCGCAAGAACACCGAGCAGATGCACATCATCATTGAAAGATAATTGTGCATATAGCGACGGAGTTTCTTGTTTTCCACGGTGTTCAAATCCACCGCATCAATCATGGTTTTGGTAACACGAATCTGCTGATCGATGCGGGAAAGCATTACCTTTTCGTTCACCGACTGGTCTTCACGACCAATGAAGTAGCGGTAAGCATCCACATCGAAATAGCGAATAGTTCTCACATGAGGAAGCGGCACATACACAAACACGTTGTCAACGTAGAAGCAATGCTCGGGCAGTTTCATGCCCATGTCTTTAAGCAGTTGCGTGCGATAAATAACCGAGTGCATGAGCAGGTACTGCGAAGAACGGAAGTGACCGCAATCGCTCCAGCCAAACTCCTTATCGGTTGGGAAAACATTGGTATAGCGAATGGTGGTATGGGTGCCCTCGTAAACCTTTTCGTATACGTAGTTGGAAATTACCAAATCGGTTGCAGCGCCGCCTTGCTCAACCTTGGCCTTCTGCTCGCGTAGATAAGCCATAAGGGTTTCCATGGCTTCGCCGTCCATCCAGTCGTCAGAATCTACAACCTTGTAATACAAGCCGGTTGCAGCCTCCAGGCCGGAGTTAACCGCAGAGCCATGGCCGCCGTTGGGCTTGTGCACGGCACGGATTACACCCGGGTGCTGAGCTTCCAAACGGTCGCAGATTTCAGCGGTGTTGTCCTTCGTGGAGCCATCGTCCACCAGAATGATCTCGATATCTTCGCCACAGGGCAAAAGCGAATCAACGCACTTCTCCATGTATTCGGCCGAATTAAAGCACGGCACTGCAAAAGAGACGGTTTTCATGTTAGAAGCGCACCTTACCTTTCCGTTCACTCCCAAAGAGCTTGGTCTCAACGGCACATTATACCCACCCGCGCATTCGAGCGGTAGAATGTGGCAATACGAACATCACCCCACGAAAGGAATGTTTATGACCACGCTCATCAGCTCGATGATCGAACGCGCTAAAGCAGATAAGAAAACCATCGTCCTGCCCGAAGGCTTCGACGAGCGCATCCTTGCCGCCGCCGAAGAAACCCTGAAGCAGGGCATTGCCAACCTGGTAATCCTTGGCAACGAAGAAGAAATCAAGGCAAAGGGCTACAACCTGGAAGGTGCCACCATCATCAACCCCGCCACTTCCGAAAAGGTTGACGAATACGCAGGTCTTCTGTACGAGCTTCGCAAGAAGAAGGGCATGACCGAAGAAGAAGCCCGCAACCTGGTAACCACCGATCCCATCTACTTTGCAACCATGATGATCAAGACCGGCGCTTGCGATGGCCTGGTTGGCGGCGCCAGCTGCGCAACTGTGAAGATCCTTTCCCCTGCGCTGCGCGTGCTGAAAACTGCACCAGGCGCCCCCATGGTAAGCTCCATCTTCCTTATGGAAGTTCCCAACTGCGACCTGGGCGAAAACGGCGTTTTCGCCTTCGCCGACTGCGCGCTGGAAATTCAGCCTACTTCTGAAAAGCTGGCCCACATTGCCTATCTGGCGAACAACGGTTTCAAGCAGCTCATGGGCGTTGAACCTCGCATTGCCCTGCTTTCGCATTCTTCCTATGGCAGCGCCAAAAACGACGATTCCAACAAGGTCGTAGAAGCCATGGCATACATAAAGGAAAACTATCCTGAGCTGAATGCCGATGGCGAGCTGCAGCTTGATGCTGCCATCATCCCCGAGGTTGGCCAGTCCAAAGCCCCGGGTTCCCCTGTTGCAGGCAGGGCCAACACACTGGTTTTCCCCGACCTTGATGCAGGCAACATCGGCTACAAGCTGGTACAGCGCCTGGCAGGCGCACAGGCATATGGCCCCATCTTGCAAGGCCTTGCCGCCCCGGTAAACGACCTTTCCCGTGGCTGCAGCGCAGACGACGTTGTAGGCGTTATCGCAATCACTTGCGTACAGGCTCAAACCATGTAGCTTGAACCGTCTACGGCAGAATGCATCGGAACATATATCGCCTATTCAGAAAGGAGCCATTAGGCTCCTTTCTTTATGCGTTAAGCAAACAGGCAAGGGGATTTACCCTAAAAAAGTTCGTGCAGCATAAAGCCCAGGCCAAAGCAAAAAGGAGCCCGAAGGCTCCTTTTTGTAAAATCCGCTATTTAAGGAACTTGTTCTTCTCGTAATGCGAGATGGGAACAATCTGGCTGAGCGCATGCACGATGTCGTAGGTATCGTGCGCAATCATATACTCTTCGTCGGTAGGGATAACCAAAATAGGCACCTTTGACTTTTCATGGGAGATAATGCGCTCAAAGCCGCGCTGCTTGTTCTTCTGCGGATCGAGCATGATGCCCAATGGCTGCCAACCAGCAAAGATCATACGACGCATCTTGTCGCAGTTTTCACCAATGCCGCCAGCCAGTACGATGGCATCGGTTCCCGACATTAGCGCCAATGACTGGCCTATGTACTTCTTCACGCGCGTTGCGTACATCTCATAAGCCAAAATAGCACGCTTATTACCCGCATCGCTTGCCTCACGCACGCTGCGCAAGTCGTTGCTGATGCCGGAAATGCCCAGCAAACCAGACTTCTTGTTAAGGATGTCTGACATCTCTTCAGGCGTATAGCCTTCATGCTCCATAAGAAAGGTAACGATTGCCGGGTCGATAGAACCAGAGCGAGTGCCCATCATCAAGCCATCAAGCGGGGTAAAGCCCATGGAGGTATCTACAGGAACGCCATGGTCTACCGCCGTAATTGAGCAGCCGTTGCCCAAATGACAGGTGATAAGACGAATTTCGCTAAGATCTTCGCCCAAAATATCTGCCGCACGTTCGCAAAGATAGCGATGCGAAGTGCCGTGAAAGCCGTACTTGCGAATGCCGTACTTCTCGTAATACTCGTACGGAATGGGATACATATACGAATACTTGGGAAGCGTGGCGAAGAACGAGGTATCGAACACGGCCACCATAGGCGTGTTGGGCATAAGCTCTTTACAAGCGTAGATGCCCGCCAGCGCAGCTTTGTTGTGAAGGGGCGCAAGCTCGGCCAAGTCGCCGATTTTCCCAATAACATCTTCAGTAATAAGTTCCGACTTCTTGAAGAACTCGCCGCCATGCACAATACGATGACCAACCGCGGCAATTTCGCTCATGTCCTTGATGACGGCCTTAGGGCCCGTGGAAAGAATGTCCAGAACAACGCGCATTGCCGCAGTATGGTCGGGCAGCGGAAGGTTGTAGACGAATTCCTTTTCATCAATGCCATGCTTGTGCAGGGACTGGTCGGTACCCACGCGTTCGCATAGGCCCTTCGCCAATACCTTGTTGGTGGCAATATCTACCAACTGGTACTTCAGCGATGAAGACCCCGCGTTAACGACGAGAATATTCAAAGTCGACCCCTCCCTTGGGCGGTTAGTGCATGAAACCATTGTACGCAAAAACGCCCATTCGCACGTAGCGAGCTGGGCGTTTTAACGGTGACTGGTGAACGGCGGAATTGGCGGTTCAAATGGGCTTCCACAGCGGATGAACGGCGTAAAGCTTTGCTGAAACCTTCACCGAAAGCGCACGTAGAAGGCTGCTGAATTTCCCTGGAT
>CAZQWR010000028.1:0-14957 GCA_964597085.1 uncultured Cryptobacterium sp. | reverse complement strand
GGGGAACAGGCCGGTAATCTTTGCCAAGGCACCCACAATGGGGGTGTTGGGCATGTCCTTCTTGATAGTTGCCATGGCAATGCCGGATGCATCTACAACTGCAACGCGCATGCTTGCCGGGGCGTTGACGGCAGCTCGGGCTTCTTCCGCCGTCATAGTGGTATTGAACAGAAGGATGCCGTCTTCGGGCATGCCCTCCATAACGTTGGTGGAATCCAACAGTGTATCGTCCATGATGATGACGATATCGGGGTTCTGAATATTGTTGTGAACTTCAATTGGATCACTGGAAACACGCGTATATGCTTTCAGGGGCGCTCCCGTACGTTCCGGGCCATATTCGGGCATAGCCTGGATGTAGTTGCCCTGCAGCAGTGCCGTGTCCGCGACAAGCTTCGCCGCCGTTACCGCACCTTGGCCAGCACGTGCATGCCAGCGGATTTCGGTCAACTGTGACATACCTCTCCTCTCGCTTTAAGGTTTGCTTTGTTCAAGCACCTATAATTCTATGAACCAACAAATTTTGGCTCTTGGGGGTTTCCAAACATGAGCCGTATGGCTCGGTGGGCGGAAATTGCCCGTTGCGGATGGTTGAGTTGGCGGGGCGAACGGTTTCGGTGAACGGTTATGTCGCGCAACATGCTCGAAACCCAATAGAAAAAAACGCCAAGGAAACTCCTTGGCGCCAAAGTTCAGGGTTGCATTGAATCAAGAATCTCGTTTATTAGTTAAGTCCAAAATTCCACTGCCTCTATTAAGTCTTGGTAAGCCCAGTCGTACACATCGCTGTACCAACCCGTTTCAGGAACGAAGCACACCATAGTGGAATACAGCAGGCTAATGAACACCAGCACGCCCACCACGCGCAAGAACATCTTGTGAGCGAACACCTTCGAAACACTAGATTTGCCCAATGCAGGTAAAGGATTCAACTTATCTTCGCGGCTGGGCGCCAAGGCATCGTTGGCAACAAAGCACAGCAGCACAGCAGGAATAAGAAACAGGATGCTGTAGTCAGCGGTGTAACGCTGCAGAATGCCAGCCATTTCGGCATCCAGACAGGCAACCACCAAGCCAGAAGCAAGCATGGTGATAACCACGCTTGCAACGGTATGGGTAGAACGCACATGGAAGCGATGAGCCAAGACGGGCTTCGCAAAAGCCAGCACCCACAAAATAGGCAGGCACACCAAAATGCCGCCGAAGGTTACTTCCTTGATGGTTTGCCCCAAATACGTTGTATCGAATGTGGTGGCCTGGATCCAGGGGAACACGCCTGTGGTAGTAGGCGTTTGCAGGAAGTAGGCAAACAGCGCCGGCAGCAAGCGCCCTGCATTCATACCGCGCTGCGTCATGTCGTTTACCGTTAGATTGTAGTTCGCACCAAAGTCCGTGAAAGAACCGAAGCGGGCACGGTTGTACAGCATGATGCCCGCAGCAACCACAAAGTACGGTGCCAGCAAGCAGGCAAATTCCCGCGCACCCTGTTTGCTGAACAGGTGACGCTCCTTGACGAATCGACGCCAGAACAGCGGAAAAGCCAACAACGAGAACACGATGAACTGCGGGCGGCAAGCCACAACAAGCGCCATGCACAGCGAGCCCGCCAAATACCAGCGGCATGCCCTGTTGCTAGAACGGCCGCGCAGCCAGAAGTACAAGCCCCAAACCGTAAACGCCAATGCCATAGAAATAGGCAGGGAATAGAACGTGGGGAACTTGGCCAAGTACAGCATGCCCGAACAAGCAACCAGCGGCATCTGCAGCAGCAAGAACAAGCCCAAGCTCATTCGCTTGAAGTGATGACGTGCAAACCGGTCCATAAGCGCAGTTATGCCCAGCACAAACATTATGCAGGCTATCAAAACACCGATTGCCGTGGGGAAGCTGCTCCCCGTTAGCAAATAGAAGGGCAGGTAGAACAGCAGCACGGGCAGCACTCCGAAGTACACATAGTAGTGTCCGTTGTAATAGGCAACGTCAAACAGGTAGCTCTCCCCCGTTTGCTTCTGCAGCTCATCGCGAGCGCCCTTGTCGTAGGGATTGTCCATATTCACCAGCCACTCGGGCGGCTCTTCGTCCAAGTAGAGCTGACCATGCGTCATAGCCTTCGCAAGCTCGGCGTATTGCTGGGCATTGTCGCCACCCACCTTGTAGGTGTTCACAATGCTATGCCCATCCCAAGAACCGGAATTATAGGTAGAGGTAGCGATACCAACTTGGTTTGAACCAAGCAGCAAATATGCCGTCAAAACGAACACTTCACATGCTGTTGCCAGAACAATCACGCCACGCGAAAAGCGCGGGTGTTCCTTTACAAGGCATCGATAAATGCTAGAGCGCGGTCTGAACACATAGACGAGCACCAATACCGCAAAGGCGACCAAAAAACGCAAAGCATTGAACTCGAACGGCTGATTATCGTTGAGCACAATGGCATAGAAGGAAACCGGATAGGTTGCATCTTCGTTCACAATCTCGATGCGCAGGTTTTGAATCTTGCCCGAGCTTTGCAGGTACATATACTGACTCTGCTCGCTGGCAGTGGAAACATCCACTTCAGGCACGCCAAAGGTGTACTCGGTGGTGCTGAAATAGGTTTCATGCGCATCATCGGTGAAGCTGATTTTGATCTTTAGATTCTGCGCCGCCTGGCTGTTATCCAAGTCGAGGTGGATATTGTGCACCTCTTTATTCAAATCGTAAAAATCTACCGAGTTCTTATTTTCGGTGAATCGGTATTTCACCTGGCGGCCCAAACCGAATTCAGAGGTTCCCTCTTCAGTGGAATCGAGTGTGGTGATGGAACCCGAAAGATCCAGCGGGTCATACCCTGCGGAGCGGAAATAGTTCATGTTGAACAGAAAAACTTCCAACAGCAAAGCAACAATAAAAATGCCGAAAATACGAAGGGAGACACGCTTGATGTCCTTCGTGTGCGCTCTTACCAGCTCTATGCCGTCAGTGGTGATGTCCTCAATCGATCTCATAAATCAAGATTGTATCAATAACGCAAATACCAGGGAAACATGTCGCCCGTTTGCATCGCGAGCAAATGCAAACCCAAAACCGTGGGAATCCCCGGCGGTTGCGAATAGCACATCATCGAACAAACAAATCGAGCTCGCTTTCCATTGAGACACAGCAAGATAGCGGATGAAAAATTGCCATCAAATCAGAATGCTAAACCTCGTCAGCGCCCTACACTTAGAGACGCTATCTGCCTTAAAGCCCCGAACCAGGAAGGATGAACAACAGAGACGAGGCGATTCATCTCGTACCATTACTGCATACAACACCAGCATTGCACACAATGAATCTCTTGAACGAAAAGCCCCGCACCCTTGGCTTCCGCAAAAGAAAGCCGAAAGGCACGGGGCTCAGATAAGCTATTAGCCTGGTTTAGAGCTTAAGGGAAGCGGTTACAGATGCAAAAACATCCTGCGGATCGCGATCGCCGTCGATCTCTACCAGCAAATCGCAGCCACGGTAGTAGTCGATAAGCGGAGCGGTGGAGTTCTCATACACGTCAAGACGGTTGCGAACCGTAGCCTCATTGTCGTCGTCGCGCTGATACATTTCACCATTGCACTTGGGGCAAGAAGCATCAGCCTCGGAGCCAATGAAGCCACAATCGCGGCACATGCGACGAGTGGTAAGACGCTTGATAATAACTTCCTTGTCCACGTCAATAAGCAGAGCAGCATCCAGCGGGCGGTTCAGGGAAGAAAGCTCGGAATCAAGAGCAACCGCCTGAGTAGTAGTGCGGGGGAAACCGTCAAGGATGAAGCCGTTTGCGGCATCAGCGTCCTGCAAGCGCTCCTTTACCAGACCGATAACAACCTCGTCAGGAACAAGGTCGCCAGCATCCATATACTTCTTAGCTTCAATGCCCAGAGGGGTCTGGTTCTTAACAGCGGCACGGAGCATATCGCCCGTGGAAATGTGGGCATAGCCAAACTTCTCTACAAGTTTTGCGGCCTGAGTGCCCTTACCGGCGCCCGGAGCGCCCAGCAATACGATATTCATGAATAGTCCTTTCGAATCACGATATGAATCGATGAGCTAATTTTAGCAAATGCGTACATGGCATATGCATCAGCAGTCGAAATACCGCCCCGACTGCTACGCAAGCGGTATGCATAAAAAGAAGGGCGGGTTTCCCCGCCCTTCCACAAAAGCGCTTCTTACTTGAAGAAACCGTCGTAGTTATACATCTTCAGCTGCGACTCAACCTTGTTCATGGTGTCGAGGGCAACACCGATCATAATGAGGATCGAAGTGCCGCCAAACGCCTGAATAAGAGAGTTGTTTGTGAAGTAGAACAGAATAGACGGGATAACCGCAATGGCTGCAATGAAGATTGCGCCGGGCAAAGTAACCCTGTGCAAAACGTCCTTGATGTACTGAACGGTATTGGCGCCCGGGCGAATGCCCGGAATAAAGCCGCCCTGACGCTGAAGGTTTTCCGCCGTATCGATGGGGTTGAATACCACCGAAGTGTAGAAATAGGCGAAGAACACAATGAGCACTGCCGTAAGGATCCAGTTAACCCAACCGGCAGAAATAGCGTTAGCCACCATAGTGAGCCAATCTACATTGAACAGCGCAGCAATCTGTGCCGGGAAGTAGATAAGGCAGCTTGCAAAGATGATGGGGATAACGCCGGCAGCGTTGATTTTGATGGGCAGATAAGAATTCTGACCACCCATCATCCTGCGACCCTGAACGCGCTTGGCATAGCTAACCGGGATGCGACGCTGAGCACGCTCAACGAAGATGATTGCCGGGATGCACACCAGAACAACAACCAGGATAAGCACGGTGACCGCAATGCCCATGCCGGTATCTGCACTCAAATTGATAGAAGAGTAGATTGCCTGAGGCACGGAGGAAACGATGGACACGAAAATGATGAGGGACATGCCGTTGCCCACGCCACGCTGGGTGATGAGTTCGCCCATCCACATGATGAGCGCAGTACCAACGATAAGCGTAAATACAACAAGCACATCGGTAACAATCTCGGGTACAGCGGAGCTGAATACCACGCCATAAGCTTCAGACTTGAAGAGGAAGAGATAACCAACAGCGTTGATCAAGCCAAGGCCGAGCGTAAGGTAACGCGTAACCTGGGTGATACGACGACGACCGGTTTCACCCTCTTTAGCCCAACGGCCAACAGCGGGAATAACGCCCTGCATCAGCTGCATAATGATAGATGCGGTGATGTACGGCATGATGCCCAGCGCGAATACCGAGAAGTTAGACAACGCACCGCCGGTGAAGAGATCGAGCATAACCATCGAAACGCCCTGATCCTGGAAGGAATTGGCGAAAGCCTGGAAGGGAATGCCCGGAACCGGCAAATACGCGCCGAATCGGTAGAGCGCCAAGATACCAAGAGTGAACAGGATCTTATTCCTGAGCTCCGGTACCTTGAATGCCTGTACAAGAGAACTTAGCAAGGCTCTTCGACCTTTCCGCCAGCAGCCTCGATCTTGGCCTTAGCGGAAGCGGAAACCTTGTCTACCTTTACGGTAACAGCCTTGGTGATTTCGCCATCGCCCAGAACCTTAACCAGGTCGGTGGAATGCTTGATGATGCCCTTTGCAACCAAAGACTCGCCGTCAACGGTTTCGCCAGCCTCGAAGTACTTTTCGATACGGGAAACGTTTACGGGAACGTACTCAACATGGTTGATGTTGCGGAAGCCAGGCAGCTTGGGAAGACGACGTGCCAGAGGAGTCTGGCCACCCTCGAAACCGGTGCCCTTACCGCCGCCAGCGCGGGACTTCTGACCGTTCAGACCACGACCGGAGGTCTTGCCGGTACCAGATGCGCCACCGCGACCAACGCGCTTGCGATTCTTGCGGGAGCCCTCCGCGGGCTTCAGATCCTTAAGTTCCATGTTGTAAAACTCCTTTTTTCGCTATCTTTGCCTCGCCTATCGAAGCAAAGGTCGGCAGCTCGCAGCCGACGAACTTACAAACTCAATTATTATGCCACATGAACAAAAGAAAGCGAAAACATTTCCGCCTTTCAAAACGTAGCCCCACAAAATCCCTCAACAACACCAAAACAAGCAAAGTCCAAAGGGCAAGCGATATAGGGACCCCAGCTCTCATGGAATCGCCAAATAGCCACAACAGGATTCAAGACCTAGCATTGCTCAAGAGCAAACGACCAAACTCGCTGGACTAAACGCCCCACAGCAAGATCAAAAACAAGCTATGCCTAAAGGGCGAGTGACCCAGCAGCAGCAACATCTGGAAACAAGGCACCCCTAGGTCCATATTAGACAGCGAGGGGCCACTAAGTACCCCAACGACAACCCAAACGGAAGCGCCGTAGTGTCAGTCACAAAAAAAGAAACCCGCCGAAGCGGGTTTCCTTATTCTCTAGATCTCTTCGACCTCAACCAGGTGCTTAACCTTGAAGATCATGCCACGGACGCCAGGATTGTCTACCTGCTCGACCGTACGGCCGATCTTGCCCAGGCCCAGTGCCTTCAGGGTGCGACCCTGATCGTACTTATAGCCGATGGAGCTCTTTACCTGGGTGATGCGAAGCGTCTTCTTTGCGTCAGCCATTGTTTACTCCTTCCAGCCGTAAATCTTGGAAACAGACAGGCCGCGACGCTTGGAAACGTCTTCAGGGCTCTGCAGTTCCTTCAAGCCCTCTGCAACAGCCTTAACAATGTTGAGAACATTGTCGGTGCCAAGGGACTTAGCGAATACGTCCTTTACGCCAGCGAGCTCGAGAACGGCACGAGCAGCGCCACCAGCGATAACGCCGGTACCAGGAGTAGCGGGCTTAAGAAGAACCTGACCTGCGCCGTAAACACCGATGATGTCGTGGGGCAGAGTGCCAGCCTCGGTCAGAGGCACGGTGAACATATTCTTCTTAGCGTCTTCTACGCCCTTCTTAATTGCGGTAGGTACTTCCTGGGACTTACCCATGCCGATGCCAACCTTGCCCTTGCCGTCGCCAACGACAACGAGAGCGGTAAGAGCGAAACGACGACCGCCCTTAACAACCTTAGATACGCGGTTGATGTAGACAACACGCTCCTGAAGTTCGGGAACGCCTGCCTGGTTTTCTTGCTTACGAGCCATAGACCTAAACCCTCCCTTAGAACTTCAGACCGGCTTCACGTGCACCGTCGGCTACAGCCTTGATGCGACCGTGGTACAGGTTACCGCCGCGGTCGAATACAACCTCGGTGATACCGTTGTCCAGTGCTTTCTTACCGATGATCTCACCGAGAACAGCTGCACCTTCAACAGTGCTGCCCTTCTTCTCGGTTGCCTTGAACTCAGGTCCGAGGGTGGAAACAGCGCAGATGGTCTTTGCTGCCACGTCATCGATTACCTGAGCGTACATGTTTGCGTTGGAGCGGGTGATGCACAAACGCGGGCGGGCGGCGGTACCGGAGATCTTGCCACGAACACGAGTGTGACGACGGCGCAGCCCAGCCTGTTTCTTTTGAAGCTTCTTCATTAGTAGATTCCCTTCAATTACTTACCGGACTGATTACTCAGACTTAGCAGCCTTGCCAAGCTTGCGACGTACATACTCGCCCTCGTAGCGAATACCCTTGCCCTTGTAAGGCTCAGGCTTACGCCAAGCGCGGATGTCTGCTGCAACCTGACCAACCTGCTCTTTGCTGATGCCGCTAACGATAATCTCAGTCTGAGAGGGAACCTCGAAGGTAATGTTCTCAGGAGCCTTAACGACAACCGGATGAGAATAGCCGAGCTGAATCTCAAGATCCTTGCCCTTGAGTGCTGCACGATAGCCAACGCCAACGAGCTCGAGCTTCTTGCTGTAGCCGTTGCTTACGCCCTCTACCATGTTTGCGATGAGGGTGCGGGAAAGGCCGTGGAGGCTCTTTGCCTGACGAGAATCGTCAGGGCGCTCTACGATTACCTCTTCACCCTCTACCTTAATGGTGAGGATGTCGCTGAACTCACGAGTGAGTTCGCCCTTGCTGCCCTTTACGGTAACAACGTTGCCGTCAACCTTGACGTCAACACCGGAAGGAATAGCAACAGGCATCTTACCAATACGAGACATTATTGCTCCTTCCTTCCTACCAAATGTATGCCATGACTTCGCCGCCGACGCCTTCCTTGCGTGCGTCACGGTCGGTCATAACACCCTTGCTCGTCGAAACAACGGCGGTACCAAGACCACCGAGTACGCGGGGAAGCTCGTCCTTGCCAGCATAAATGCGCAGACCAGGCTTGGAGATGCGCTTAATGCCGCGGATGGTGCGAGCCTTCTTCTCACCGTACTTAAGAGTGATGGTGAGAACGTCGCGGGGCTGAGCCGGCTCGATTTCGTAAGCCGTGATGTAGCCCTCTTCCTGCATGATGCGGGCGATTTCGACAAGCTTCTTGCTGGACGGCATGGATACCGTCGGCTTGCCAGCAGAGTTTGCGTTACGCACACGCGTAAGCATATCTGCGATGGGATCGTTCATGCTCATTGTTGTGTTTCTCCTTTGTTCGTGATGAACCGAAAGGCCGGTTCGTATGCACCCATGATGCAGACGCCTTGACCAACGGTACTCAACAACGTAACGGTTAGCTTGTTCCTACCAGGATGCCTTGGTTACGCCGGGCAGTTCGCCTTTGTTAGCGAGTTCGCGAAGGCACACACGGCACAGACCGAACTTGCGGTAGTACGCACGAGGGCGACCACAGCGAGTGCAGCGATTGTGCTGGCGCGTGGAAAACTTCGGCTCACGCTTGGACTTGGCGATCATCGATTTCTTAGCCATTCAAGATCCTTCTTTCTATAACCAATTCTCGAAACGAGAAGTTAGTTCTCTTTTGCGAACGGGAAGCCCATGGCATCCATAAGTGCCTTGGCGCCCTCATTGTTTTCGGCCGTGGTTACGAACGTGATGTCCATACCGCGGGTGCGATCGATCTTGTCGTACTCGATCTCGGGGAAGATAAGCTGCTCGGTGAGGCCCATGGTGTAATTGCCACGACCGTCGAAGCTGTTGGGATTGCAACCACGGAAGTCACGCACGCGAGGAAGCGCGGTGCTCATCAGACGGTCGAAGAACTCCCACATGCGGTCACCGCGGAGGGTAACCTTGCAGCCGATTGCCTGGCCTTCGCGCAGATGGAAGCCTGCAATGGACTTCTTAGCGCGAGTAACCATAGGCTGCTGACCAGTGATGGTGCGCATGTCTGCGATAGCGCCTTCCAGGAGCTTCTTGTCGCCAGCAGCGCGGCCAACGCCCATGTTAACAACGATCTTCTCGAGGCGAGGGATCTGGTTAACGTTGGCCAGGCCGAGTTCCTTGAAGAGCTGATCGCGCACTTCGTTTACATACTTTTCCTTCAGACGAGGAGTAGCCATTGTCCTATTAAACCTTTCTCGATGAATTAAACACAGGATTACCGACCCTGCGTCCCCCGCATTACGCGGGGGTCATAAAAGCACGGCTAGATATTCTAGTCGATATCTGCTCCGCATTTCTTGCAAACGCGAACTTTCTTACCTTCTTCACGCTTTACGTTTACGCGGGTTGCCTCCTTGCAGGAGGGGCAGATCAACATAACGTTGGAAACATGGATAGGTGCTTCCATTTCAGCGATGCCGCCTTCAGGATTTGCCTGGGTGGGGCGCATTGCCTTCTTGATGATGTTGACCTTCTCAACGGTGACACGCTGAGCCTCGGGCTTTGCGGCAATTACGATGCCTTCTGCACCGCGATCCTTGCCGGAAAGAACCTTGACCTTGTCACCCTTTTTGATGTTCATCTTTGCCATTGGTGTGTTCCTCCTACAGCGTTTCCGGTGCCAGAGACACGATCTTCATGTACTTCTTGTCACGAAGCTCGCGTGCAACAGGTCCGAAGATACGCGTACCGCGGGGAGCGCCATTGCCGTCGATAAGAACGCAAGCGTTCTGGTCGAACTTGATGTAGCTACCGTCGTTGCGGCGGACTTCCTTCTTTACGCGTACTACGACGCAGCGGACGACTTCGCCCTTTTTCACGTTGCCGTTGGGCATAGCTTCCTTGACGCTGCAAATGATGACATCACCCAGGCCTGCGTAACGGCGCTTGGAGCCGCCCAGAACCTTGATGCACTGCACCTTGCGTGCGCCGGAGTTATCAGCGACGGCGAGCATGCTCTGCATTTGAATCATGTGCTTATACCTTTCGTGCTACAAGTAAGCGAAACGCCTACTTGGCCTTCTCTACGATGTCGAGAAGGCGCCAACGCTTCATCTTGGAAAGCGGGCGGGTTTCCATAACGGTAACGGTGTCGCCCACGCCAGCCTCATTGTTCTCATCATGAGCATGGAGCTTCTTGGTGGAGTTAACCATCTTGCCATATACGGGATGGGGCTTGCGCTCGTGGATTTGCACGACGCAGGTCTTATCGCCGGAGATGCTTACAACAACACCCTGGCGGACCTTACGAGAGTTACGTTCTTCACTCATGTTAAAACCTTCCTATCGCAGCCCTAAGCCTGAGCGGCCTTGAGCTCGCGGTCGCGCATCTCGGTCTGGATGCGAGCGATGTCCTTCTTGACCTGCTTGATGCGAGCGGTGTTCTCGAGCTGGCCAGTAGCCATCTGGAAGCGCAGGTTGAAAAGCTCTGCACGTGCTTCCTTGAGCTTAGCCTGCAGATCTTCACCCGAAAGTTTCTGGATCTCTGCTGCTTTCATTTACTCCTGCCCTTCTGCCTCGCGCTTGACGATCTTGCACTTGATGGGCAACTTATCGATGGCCAGACGCAGAGCATCCTTAGCGGTTGCTTCGTCAACGCCGTCGATCTCGAACATGATGCGGCCGGGCTTTACTACAGCTACCCAACCCTCAGGGTTACCCTTACCCTTACCCATGCGGGTTTCAGCAGGCTTCTGCGTGATGGGCTTGTCAGGGAAGATCGTGATCCAAACATTACCAGTACGGTTCATGCGACGGGTCATAGCGACACGAGCAGCCTCGATCTGGCGGTTGGTGATCCAATGACGGTCCAGGGCCTGAATGCCCCAAGTGCCATGGTTCAGAGTGGTGCCACCCTTGGCATTACCCTTCATCGAACCACGCTGCACCTTGCGGTGCTTTACGCGCTTAGGTACCAACATTACTTATCACCCCTATCGTTATTGCGGCGACGGGAACGGTTAGGACGGGAAGAGCCCTCGAGTGCGGGCTGCGGAGCCTTCTGGCCCGGCAGAACGTCACCGTGGTATACCCAAACCTGGATACCAATAGAGCCCATGGTGGTTGCTGCGGTGGTGAAACCGTAGTCGATCTTTGCACGGAGGGTGTGCAGAGGCACGCGGCCTTCACGATACCACTCGCGGCGGCTCATCTCAGCACCACCCAAACGACCTGCGCACTGGATACGGATACCCTTGGCGCCGCTCTTGCGGGCGGACTGAACAGCCTTGCGCATTGCACGACGGAAAGCAACGCGGTTTTCCAGCTGCTCTGCAACAGACTGAGCAATAAGGCTTGCGTCCAGCTCGGGGCGCTTAACCTCTACAACCTCAACGGAAACATTGCCGTTTGCGATCTGGTTGAGCTTCTTGCGAAGAGCGTCAACTTCTGCGCCCTTCTTGCCGATTACTACGCCCGGACGGGACGTGGTGATGATGACCTTGATCTTGTCGCCAGCGCGCTCAATCTCTACACGGGAAACGGCTGCATGGGAAAGCTGCTTATCCAGGTAAGAACGGATAGCAAGGTCGTTCTCAAGGTTCTTAGCATAGTCCTTGTCGGAATACCAACGGCTGCGCCAGTCCTCGGTAACACCGAGACGGAAACCGGTGGGGCTTACCTTCTGACCCATACTATGCCTCCTCTCGGGTTGCGACGATAACGGTGATGTGGCTGGTGCGCTTGCGAATGCGAGCCGCAGAGCCCTTTGCGCGGGGGCGAATACGCTTCAGCGTGGGGCCCTCGTCGGCGAAGCATGCCTTAACCACGAGGTTTTCGGGGTTGCCGGCACCCTTCTGTGCAGCATTTGCAACTGCGGAGTTCAGGGTCTTCTCTACAACCTCAGCAACAGCGCGGTTGGTGAAGCGCAGGGTTTCCTGAGCCTCCACGACAGCCTTGCCGCGGATCTGATTCAGAACGATACGCGCCTTGCGGGGCGAAACGCGTACGTAGCGAGCAACTGCTTTAGCTTCCATGTTTCACCCTTTCCTTATTTGTCGTGGCCACGGAACGTGCGAGAAGGTGCGAACTCGCCGAGCTTGTGACCAACCATGGACTCAGTAACGTATACCGGAACGTGCTTGCGACCATCATGCACAGCGATGGTATGACCAACCATCTCCGGGAAGATGGTGGAGGAACGCGACCACGTCTTGATGACCTTCTTTTCGCCTGCTTCGTTCATCGCAATGATGCGACCGAGAAGGCGAGGCTCCACGAAGGGACCTTTTTTCAAACTTCTGCTCAATGTTTCTCCTTATTGGAACGGGCGCTACTTCTTGCGACGGCGGATGATCAGGCGGCTCGAAGCCTTCTTGGGGTTGCGAGTGCGATGACCCTTGGTAGAGATGCCCCACGGAGTAACAGGATGACGACCAGAAGACTTGTTCTTGCCTTCGCCACCGCCATGAGGATGGTCGACAGGGTTCATAACAGTACCGCGAACGCTGGGGCGGATGTTCTTCCAACGGTTACGGCCTGCCTTGCCGATCTTGATGTTGCCGTGCTCAGCATTGCCAACTTCACCAACGGTGGCGCGGCAAGTGATGAGAACGCGACGCATTTCGGAGGAAGGCATGCGCAGGATTGCGTAGTTGCCTTCCTTGCCCATGAGCTGAATGCTGGTGCCTGCGGAGCGAGCGATTGCTGCGCCACGGCCCGGCTGAAGCTCTACAGCATGAACGAGCGTACCAACGGGGATAGCGGAAAGCGGAAGGGCGTTGCCGGGCTTGATGTCTGCATCAGCGCCGGAAATAACGGTTTCGCCAACCTTCAGGCCCTTGGGATGAAGGATGTAGCGCTTTTCGCCGTCTGCATAGTGCAGAAGTGCGATGCGTGCGCTGCGGTTCGGGTCGTACTCGATCGTAGCAACCTTGGCGGGTACACCGTCCTTGTTGCGCTTGAAGTCGATGATACGATAACGACGCTTTACGCCGCCGCCCTGATGGCGCGTGGTTACGCGGCCATTGTTGTTGCGGCCAGCCTTCTTCGGCAAGGGTGCCAGCAGAGACTTTTCAGGCTTGGTGCTGGTGATTTCAGCAAAGTCCGAAACAGTCTGGAAGCGGCGTCCAGGGCTCGTAGGCTTGAACTGTTTTACTCCCATTTTCTTCCTTTCTACGGGCTTGAGCTGGTGCTTAAGCCCTTTGACTTATGTGGGCTCCATCACCGCCATGGGGACTTTTGGGAGAAAGCCCTCGGCGATTCCGAGTTCCACGCGCCCGGGTGTATCCATCAACAGCCAGACGCAACCGAAAAGTATACTGATTTAGCGGGGGTAGCGCAAGAACTAATTATGCAGCGCTCTTGATTCGCGAAAGCTTCACAAAGCTGGCAGAACTCAGGCAAAACCAAGGTAAACCTACGCGCATTTCAGCACTGGTCAAAATTCACCTCTTGGAGCCTAACCGCTCGGGCTGCATGGCTTCGCTGCCTGCTTGTGCAGTCAATGGCAAACAGCAGACTCACAAACGGCTTTCTTTACCTATATATTAGCTCGGACACCACAAGCAACCCATGCGCTAGCTCTACTAAACATATGTTCAAACCGGCAGCAAATACGCTTGGCGGCAAACGCCAAGACCCCGCAACCTCTACATATATATAGGTATTGGGGATGTTCAAATTGCAACGCTTAGCCCAGCGGCTTTCCCAGTTCTTCAGCAAGCCTGGGAAGAAGATTCGCGAAAGTTTCTTCGCGCTTGGCCTTCTTTAGTTCGCATTCCCACACCACATGCGCAGTCCAGCCCATGGCTTTGAGCTTTTCCATATTCTGCGCATCGCGCTCTTGGTTACGGCTGAACTTAGCCTCCCAATACTCGGTGTTCTTCTTGGGCAGCGATAAGTTGCAGTGGGGGCAACGGTGCCAGTAGCAGCCGTGAATGAACAGGGCAACTTTCTTTCCTGGCCATGCAACATCGGGGCGGCCCGGCACCTTCCATTGCAAACGATAGCCGCCCAAGCCCGCTTCGCGAAGTCGCTGGCGAACCAAAAGCTCGGGCTTGGTGTCTTTGCGTTTGTTGCCCTGCATGGATTTGTGCACGGCATAGCTTGAAGCTTGCGGTGATTCCATTCGCACGCTGGCGTATTCCACTTCTCCCCTACGCTGAACAGGCTGTTCGCGAAAAGCTTTTAACTGCGCATCGGTAGCAGGAGCCGCGTCCTTCAGCGCTTCGGCCCATTTCTGCGTCAGACGTTCTAAGCTCCAAGTAGCGTTGGCGGGGCTGGTGGAGGGCAGAACTTCAGCGGTAATGCTCACTTTATATAGTAAGTACTTCTTATATAAGCGTCCCGCCGCCGCGCCATTGCAAATAACCCGTTCGATGGGAGCCACTTCAATAATGCGATCGATGGCAACCGGTTCAACGTTTTTTATGCTGGCATCGCTGGAGCCTTTTATGTCGCACTCCTGGATTACATCCCAAAGCGCAATACCATTCTGAAGAAGCAGCTCTTTCTTCTGAGACGTGGTTTCGGGAACCCCTTCGCCAGCCCACTCGGCCAGCACATTCCAAAAGCGATTCTGCGGGTTACCGTAATAAAAGCTGTTCTTTCGGGAAAGCACCGAAGGGAACGAGCCCAGCACCAGCACGCGGCATCGCTCGTTGAACACTGGCTCAAAGCCGTGGGAGATATGTTGGTAAGTTGCCATAGGCGGCAGTATAGCGAACTGCGAGGCAATACGGTGGTGCAGCGGTACGGTATGCTTTTCCAATCAAGAAAGCGAAAGGGCTGCCATGGAGCAAACCGTACTGATAAC
>CAZQWR010000027.1:0-15130 GCA_964597085.1 uncultured Cryptobacterium sp. | reverse complement strand
CCAACCAAGCCGGGCGCCGGCAAGTCCGCGAAGCCTTCCTGTTTTAGCAAAGAAGCTCTGGGTGTTCGGAGGGGCAGATGCCCGCTCAGCACACTCTGAAAGCCATTCCTACTTGATTTGCGAAGCAAATCTTCTTCTAATACATGAAGCAGCGACCGCACGAAAAAGCCCCGCAAAAGCGGGGCTTTTGAGCAGGGTAGCGGGTGTGCTGAGCGGGCATCTGCCCCTCCGAACACCCAGAGCGGACAACTACTCCAAAACAGAATGAAGCTCATCCATGATTTGCCGGGCAAGGCGCACATCCACCTGCCCCGGCGCCGAGCTCTTAGCCAACGAGCAGAACGTAATGTCGCTACCAAAGTACTCGCCCGCCAACCTGGTAATGCTGCCTTCGCGCCCCATAGCCATAGTGAGCGTTGGCCCGCTAGTATGCAGACGACGCACTTCTTCAGTAGCGGCCAAAAGCTTCAATGCATCAGCGGCACTGTGCGCCATAACCGCGCACTTGGGAATATCGGCTCCCAAATCCAGCATGTGCGTCATAAGGTTCACCATCCACTCCTTAGAAGGAGTGCCAGCGAAGTTGTGGTAGGAAACCAACGCCTTCACGCCATGGGCATGAGCGCATTCCACCAGCTCAAGCACGTAGGCATCGCCAATCCAGGTTTCAATATCCACCATGTCCAAAATCTCGGCTTCGATAATAGCCTTGTTCAAGGCAACGTATTCTTCCGGGCTGAACGTATCGTTGCCGCCCTGGCTAATGCTGCGGAACGTGAATAGCAGCGGGTTTTCAGGCAGCGCAGCAGAAACGGCGCGACCCAGCTCCACCATTTCAGCAGGGCTATGACGACAGTCGTTGAAATCGCCGCGCCACTCGAAGCATTCAACTCCGGCGGCTTTGCCTTCCTCGATAATGTCCAAGCATTCCTGGGTGTTAGCCCCCATAACCGAGATGATAGTTTTTGGCGCACCTTCGCCAATGGCCATGCCCTTGATTGTAATTGCCCCCATTTTTACTCCCTTCTTTGCGGCCTGCCCAATGGCTAAGCCTTCAATTCCCCAATCTTCTTATTCACCTTGGCCAAAACCGCATCGAATGAAGCGATGGTCTGGCCATTTTCCTTTTCCAGCTCCTCCAAACGCTGCGTAAGCTCAGCGATGCGCTCGTCGAGCTCGCGTCTCTTGAACACCTTGAAGGGCTTCATATTCGCCTTCTGCTGCTGAAGCTGCTGGAGCTCCTGCTCGTAGCCCGCTTTTCCCGAAAGCCCCTCCACGCTTTCGCGCGCTTCCTGCAGGGCAATGGCATCGGCTTCAAGCTGGCTGCGTACCGCATCGGCCGGAAGGTTGCCCGCGTTCTGCAAATGCAGCTCGGCGCGCTCCTGCGTGGCAAGCAGCTCGTGCTCCTTACGGGCACGCTCCACATCAATACGCTGGGCAAGCTCGCGCTTGAAGGTTTCGCCGTACGGCTCCTTGTTGTTGAAGGTGGCGTATGCCGTATACACCAAACGGTCGTTGGGCATAACGGAAAGCTTGCTGCGCTGGCAAATGTTGCCGATTAGCGTTACCTCGCCCTCTATCACCACCGGTGGCAGCTCGGGGAAGTTCTTCAACAGACGAAGCCAGTCTTCCATGAAGGCATGCAACCTTTTGGCGCCCATATAGGAAGGCATCATCATGATGGCTTCCAGCTCTTCGGAAATCTGCTTCTTGCGCTCAGCGTAAATATCGGATGCCTCCTGCGAGCGCTTAGCCTCAGGCGTGAGTTTTATAGCGCGCTTGGCAGCTTCCAAAACCAAATTAACGTTCAGCTGGGCCTGGCGATGGTCCCACCCACCATAACGAGCAAGCAAGCTCCAAGCCTGCGCGTTTTCCGGGTCAATTTCCACCGCCGAAGAGCATGCCTCGGCGCCCTTTTCGAACTGGCCCTCATCGAAGGCGGCGCGGGCGCTCACCAGCAAATTATGAACCTCGGCATTGCCGCAGGCCGTCTTCTGACCCTGTTCCATATTGGATTCAGTCATACTTCCCCTCCTGAAGCGAGCACCCGTTACTACTGTTATAGCAGCTCATTGGCCCAGCAAGGCACTCGTAGAATCTATCCCTTATTATGAAGCCCAATAGCAACAATCCATGCCGTTGAGCCTATAATCGCAACTATGAAATTGCAGCAGCTGAAAGAATTTTGCGTCATCGCGCAGTGCGAAAGCCTAACCAAGGCCGCAAAGCTGCTGCACACTTCTCAGCCTAGCCTAAGCCGTAACCTACGCTCCCTGGAAGAAGAGCTTGGCACCGAACTGTTCAACCGCACCGGCCGAAACATCGTGCTCAACGATGCCGGCCGCTTTGCACTGGAGCGCATCGAGCCTTCAATCAGCAACCTTGAAGGCATGAAGCAAGACGTGGGCAAGTTCATCTACGATGGCTCCCGCTCAATAGACATTTACATTCCCGAGCCCATCGTAGGCATCGAAAACGTTATTGCCGATTTCCGCCAGCGCTACCCGGAAATTCGCTTGCGCATTTCCTCGCAGCGCATCCGCAGACTGCAAACAACGCAACCAAACCTAGCGCTCATCACTTCCTCTGCACCGCGCGAGGGAAGCAACCTTTTGCTTTTGGGCGAAGAGCCGTTTGCCCTGATGGTTTCCAAGAAGAACCCGCTCGCAGCCAAAGAGCGCGTTTTGCTGGGCAACCTGAAAAACGAGCCTTTCATCCGCACCATCACCGACCCGCTGCATGAAACCTCGCTGCGCATGCTGCAAGAAGCTGGGTTGCAGCCTCGCATCGCCCTGGAAGACAACGACCGCAACCGCATCATGCGCTACGTTGCCAACAACATGGGCGTCTGCCTTGCACCTGCCAAAACTTGGCTTCTAGGCTGGGAAAACGAAGTTGCCGCTGTGTCTGTTTCCGATACCGCCGGATTGCGTTACCTGTATCTGAAGTGGCCCGAAGAATCCATCCTCAACTGGGCCACGCTCAAGTTCCGCGATGCACTAGTGGCGCACCTCAACGAAACCTGCGGCTTCAACTGCCGCCTATAGCAACCCCTGGCAAAAGCAACTCAAAACCCAAGCCCTACCAGGGTATTTATGGTGCGCACCGCAAAATCACAGCAAGCATCGGCGCCGTAAAAGCTCGGCACCACCAGCAGCATTAACCCACCCTGGCCAGGAACAGCATCGAAAACGACTGGCCGCAATGCCAACCCCCCCCAATCAGCAACAACATCGTAAAACGGCTGGCGGTATGCAGAGCGCACACCAACCTATCAAATGCGCAATTCGGAGCAATCCCCCGCAAAAGCCAATCCAGAAATAGAAGGGCCGGAAGCTTTCGCCTCCGGCCCACCTAGCGGGGAGGGGTGCTATAAGCCCCTTTTAATCACAAGTTCTGCTTAGGACTTGTTTGCCTTCAGCGTGTTCACCAGGGTGGTGGCCAAGCCGTTGGTCTGAGAATCGATGTCGGAGTAAACCTTCTTTACAGCATCGAGGTTCTGTACCTCGTTGAAGAAGGACTCGTCGTAGGAAATTACCTGAACGCCAGCATCTTCCATGGTCTTGATGTTGTTAGACTCGAGCTCAGCCATCTGAGGACGAACGGTGTTGGTTGCCTCGGTGATAGCCTGCTGCAGAGCCTTCTGATATGCAGGATCCAGGGAATCCCAGGTGCTCTTGTTGATCATGATGTTGTTCGCATACAGAATGTGGTTGGTCTTGCACAGGTACTTCTGTACTTCCTGGAGGCTTGCGCCTACGCAGGTGTCAGCTGCATTTTCCTGAGCCATTACGGTGCCATTCTGCAGAGCGAAGTAGGTTTCAGACCAAGCCAACGGAGTGGGCTCAGCGCCGATTGCAGTCCAGAATGCCATATGGTTGGAATTCTGCATGGTGCGGATCTGCAGACCCTTGAAGTCAGCAAGGGTGTTCAGAGCCTTGTTGGAAGTGGTCAGACGGTAGGTACCGTTCTGCAGCCAACCAAGGCTGTGCAGACCAGCGCTCTCATAAGCGGTCTGGAGCTGCTGAGTGAACTCGTTATCGCCGTTGAGAACCTTGTCGATGGTGTCTGCATCGTAAGTTGCGAATGCCATGGGCAGGTCGAATGCTGCGTCAGCAGAAACGAACGAAACCATAGGTGCAGGCTGGCCAACGAACATTGCAATGTCGCCAGACTGAACCTGACGCATGCAGTCAGCGTCACCGCCGAGCTCGCCGGTGCCATGATAGTCAACGTTGAGCTTGCCGCCGGTGATCTCCTTAGCCTTGTCGGCTACAGCCTGAGACCACAGGTTGCCTGCAGCACCCTTAGAGGTGTTGTCTGCCAAAACCAGAGTTACAGAATCGAGGTTCTTGTACTCCTCCGGCACATCGCTGGAGGAAGAGCTCGAGTTGCTGCCACAACCAGACAAACCAATAGCTGCTGCGGCCATGAGGGATGCAGCTGCAAGAACTGCAATCCACTTGGTCTTCGTAGAGACCTTTGCATTAGCCTTCATAATTGTCTCCTTCCCGTAGGATAAATACCTCTCCCCTTTGAGGCTTTTGTATTAACCAAGGAACGCCGTAGAGAACCAAGGTACATACACGATAAGAACCAAGGCAATAAGGAACGAAGCGATGAAAGGCAGAGCGCGACGTGCAATTGCCATGGGCTGTTCGCCGGACAGGTTGCCAACAACGAACAGGTTGAGTCCGAACGGCGGGGTTGCAAGGCCAATGGCCAGGCAGCAAACCAAAACTACGCCGAAGTGAACCGGGTCCATGCCCATTGCCTGCATTGCAGGAAGCAGGATGGGAGCAAGGATAATGATTGCCGGGCCGGTGTCCATAACCATGCCAAGCAGCAGGAACAAGATGGTGCAAACGGTAAGGGCCACCCAAACGCTGCCGAACGTTCCCGTGATAAAGTTGGTGATTGCCGTGGATGCACCGGTAAGCGAAAGAACACGACCGAATGCGGTAGCAAATGCCAGAACGAATGCCAAGCCGCCGTACGTGCGAACTGCAGTGGACATAATGCCGATGATGTCTTTCGGCTTGATGGTGCGATAAACGAACAGCGCAACGATAAGCGCGTAGAACACGCTGATGCAAGCTGCTTCAGTGGGGGTTACGAAGCCCGCATAGATGCCGCCCAAAACAATGACAGGGCAAAGCAGCGCCGGCAGGCTGTCGATGAACAAGTGGCCAAGGCCGTTTGCCTTCAGCTCGTCCATAGCGGAAACGATCTTCTGGCGGTCTTCGCCATTGCGACGGCAGTAGATGATGCTGTAGATCATCAAGCACAGCGCAATGAGGATGCCAGGCAGGATGCCGCCCAGGAACAGCGAACCAGTGGAAACGCCAGTTGCCAGCGAGTAAAGAACGAACGGAATGGAAGGCGGAATGATAACGCCCAGGCCGCCGGCAACCACAATAAGCGCCGAAGACCATTTGCGGTCGTAGCCCAGGCTTACCAGGAACGGCACGCACATGGCGCCAACCGCTGCTGCGGTTGCAGGGCCGGAGCCGGAGATTGCACCGTAGAACAGGCAGGTAAGAACAACGGCGCAAGGAACGCCACCGGGAATGCGGCCGATAAAGAACGCGAAGAAGTTGAACAGCTTCTGGGAGATGCCGCCCTCTGCCATGATGATGCCGCCGAAGATGAACAGCGGAACAGCAAGGATAGGAGTGGAGTCAGCGCCCGAGAAGGCGTTCGTGATGAGCTGGGTAACCGTACCGCCCACACCCGTAGTCATGATGGGGGCCAAGCCACCGGCGACCATAGCGACGCCGATAGGAATCGATACGGCAATACAAACAAGGAATACTACGAATACAAGTACCGCTGGCATCGCTAGTCTCCTTTCTTATTCATAGTGAACGCAGCCGCAATTGCGGAACCTTCAGAAGGCGCGCCTTCGGCAGCCTTTTCGGCATTGCGCTTTTCGGCGCCCAGCTCGAATTCGGCCTGAGCTTCAGTGGTGCCCTTTGGCTCTACGTTGATTGTCTTAACGTGAATAACGAACATCTGGATACTGCGCAGGGTCGCGAGCACGAAGCCCACAACAACAATGGCGTACAGAATCCACATGGGCATCAGCATTGCCGGCGAAAGCTCGCCAGAAGCAACGATGCGATTGAATACGATTACGGAATAGTAAGAAAGAACACCCATGATTGCAGCCGTGAACACGTCGACGATGACGTTGACGATGTTGCGCAGCTTCCAAGGCAGGATGTCGATAAGGGCCGTAACCCTAAGAGCGGTTTCCGTGCGCGTGCAGAACGGCAAGGAAAGGAACACCGTGCCGATCCACAAGAAACGGCAAAGCTCTTCAGCCCAGGTAAGGCTTGGGATGAAGTCTACGTTACGGCAGATAACCTGAAGCAGCTCTACGACAGAGATTCCCACCAGGAAAACGATGAGAATGGCTTCCTCGAAGTGCTCATCAAGCCATTTGATTACCTTCATTCCGCTTTTCACCTCCAAATAAACGAATGCTTATTACCAAAGGTGATTTGCGCATCGGATAGCTCACAAAACATGTGGCTCACCCTCTCCCCTTCAAGCTCCATCCATCAAAACCATCCCCATGGCTGGGCTAAAAAGCCCTGCGACGGCTTGGAGCATCCGGTGCGCGAATCCCCTAATTAACGCGTACCTTGTGCTGATCACGGCGGCGATCCCCATCGCCCAGAAACCGTGAACGTGTTATGAACACGTTTTCAATAATAGGCGCTAGGGATTTGTTTACCTTTTCAGTTTTGGCACGTATCAATTCAATGTTGGTATTAATTAATGCGGTCATTATACCCTATAACCTCCTTTTATAAACAAACCCCGCCCTTTATTGAGTTTTATGGCATAGGGGCACGGTGAACGGGTACAAAAAAGCCCTGGCTGGGAAATACTCACCAACCAGGGCTTTTTTGTTAAAGAAAATCGACGAAGCGAATTTTGCAATATGAAAAGGGCTCAAGAGGCCCGCAAGGTACCGCACCCTTCGCCTTCAAATCAAGGCAAAAACGGCTCGGCCGCTCGGCTCTAAATGCAGCAAAAATAGCCTTAAGCCTTGGGCTGCTCGTCCTTGCTTTCAGCTTCGGAAGCGGAAGCCTGGGGCTGCTCGACAGCAGAAGCCTGAGACTCGGACTTCTGCTCGGCAGCGGGCTGCTCGGGCTGAACGGGCTGAGGTGCGCCGTACATGGTTGCGGGCTGCTGGGCAGCGAACTCGCGGCGAGCGCGGGAAATGAAGATAACCAGGATAAGGAACAGAACAGCAGAAATGAAAGAGCCGGTGAACACGCACAGCACAATGGCGATGATGCCCCAGATGAAAGCACCGCGCATCTTGGCGGCATCATTGTAGTTGCGCAAGGCCAGGATGGCGGCAACCAGGGCAACCACACGGCAGGCAAGGTAGCCAACGCCCATGCCAACGAACACGCCGCCGCTCAGAGCCATTGCGGTGTTCACGTCGGCGGAGCTGTAAGCATAGCTGCCATCGAAGGCAGAAGAGGTTCCTTGCTTCATTACCTGATCAACCACGGCAGCAGAAACGTTCGGGTCGCTCATGTAGGCGGAGTACATGCCGAAAAGGGCCACCAGGCCGATGCCGACAAGAACGCCAAGAATAGAAAGAACAAGGCAAGCGATGGACAAGCCCTTGATGGTACTGGAATTGGAAGTCATTCAAGGTTCCTTTCATAGGTAGATACTGTAAGCGAGTATACCCGAACGGCACCCGGGGAATGCCCAGGTGCCGCCAATAAACAATAGGCAGATTGAACGCAGGTGCGACGCTATTTCTTCGATGACTTTCGGTACATATCCCACACCAGCCACACGGAAAGGGCGAACGCGGAAACGTATTCGATAAGCGAAAGGAATGGCAGCCCGAACACGCGCGGCATGTCCACCGAGATAATTAGGCTGCCGCTTACCAGAAGCGCGGCGATAACCATGCTCATGGCAATGCGGTTGGCAATGCGGCCTACTTTGTACAAAGGCTCTGGGCTGCTGAGCATTTCCATGTTCACCTTCAGCTGGCCGCGCGAAAGCATGCGGAACGTGTCGCCGGAATACTCGGCGGCCTTGAGCATGCTGCGAGTGGCATTGTCCATGGAAAACAGCAGGTTGCGAGCGCGGTTTTCCAGTTCTTGGCGCATGTCTTTGCTGCGCATGAGGTGGCCGTTGATGATGTCCACGATGTTGGCCGTGGCCAGGCATTCCTGCAACGAGCCTTCGATGGTTACGATGCCGCGCGAAACCGCCGTTACCGAAGCGGGCAGCGTTACCTTGCACTGACGGGTGAGCACCATGATGTCGGAAAGCAGCGCGCCAATGTCGATATCGGCAACATCGGTGGAGCCGTAGCTGTCCAAAACATTGTCGAGCTCGGCCAGGAAGCGCGGATGATCGATGGAGTTCATATCGTGCGCCACCGAAAACGTGATAAGCGCATCCTTCAAGGCGCTGGCGTTCTTTTCGCCCACAGCTTCTATGATTCGGCCAAAGCCAGCGCGGTCGCGCACGGAAAGACGGCCCATGATACCCAGGTCGATGTAGATTACCTTGCCATCGTTGATGAAGATGTTGCCCGGGTGCGGGTCGGCATGGAAAAAGCCGTGCTCCAAAATTTGCGTGGCGTAGTTGTCCAGCACCTTCAGGCCAATTTCATCCAGGTCATAGCCCTCTTCGCGCAGGCGCTTGGTATCGCGGATGGAAATGCCCTGCACATATTCCATTACCAGCACTTCTTCAGAGCAGTACTCCATGTACGGCTTGGGGCAGGTAACGTACACCACGTCTTTGTTCAGCAGCGCAAATTCTTCCAAATTGTGCGCTTCCTTCAGGAAGTCGGTTTCTTCCAAGAAGGTGGTCCAGAGCTCTTCCACCACATCGCGCAGGTCGAGCATCTGGTTGTCTTTCATGAAGCGGGAGGTGTGCTTCACCACCGAGCGCATAACGTCGATGTCCTGCGCCATGGTGGCGCGCACGCCCGGGCGCTGCACTTTTACAGCAACAACGTCGCCGTTGGCTAGCACGGCCTTGTGCACCTGCGCCATGGAAGCGCTGCCCAGAGGTTTGGGGTCTATTTCCCTGAACACCCCGCTGAAGCGTTCGCCATAGATGCCCTTCAGCGTTTCGAGCGTTTCTTCGAAAGGCATGGGGTCGCAGTCCATCTGCAGCTCAGAAAGAGCATCGCAGTAGGCCTGCGGCAAAATTTCGGAGCGCAGGGAAAGCATCTGGCCGATTTTGATGAAGCTGGGGCCCAGGTCTACCAGAATGTCGCGGAACTGCGCAGGCGTAAGGCCATCCATAACGTGGTGCTTGCGCATGAGCTTGACGATTTCGTGCAAGCGCTGCGTGCGCGTTTTGCGGCTGAGACCAAACTGTTCATCAGGGTCTATGTCGGCGCGGTAATGCAGCACGCGCCGTATAAGTGTGTTTTCGTCCATGGGAACCTTTCCGCCGGCAACGTTGGCGGCGGCTACGTCCAGCATCGAACGGGAGCCCGTAAGCGCACTGGGCGCTATGCGGGCTCCCGTTTGGTTGCCTGGGTTTGCGTTTTACTCTTCGGAAGCTTCCTGAGCCGGCTCGGCCTGGGCTTCAGCCTCGGGCTCAGCGGCGAGCTTTGCCACGGTTGCGGCGAATTCAGCGCGCTCTTCGGCGGTCATGGTTTTCATGGCAGCGGCGATGGTATCGGCGCGAACCTTGGAAACCGTTTCGGTTGCCTTGTGCTGCAGCTCGCGATTGATGTCTTTGCCCTGCTCGACGGTAACGCCGCCCTTTTCAATGAGCGTGTCGAGCACTTCCTTTGCCTTTTCGCCGGTGATGGCCATTGCGCCAACGCCTGCCAGGAAGATGTCGTGGAAGCCCTTTTCGAAATCGGTAGCCATTGTTACCCCTCCTATTCATTTGTGTGATCCCTGCTTTTTATTATATCCCCTCAGGTGAAGCGCGAAATATCAGTTAGGAAACCGAAACTGTAATGCGACAGTTACGCAAACGTTGTTGATTAATCAATTAAATTGCACAAACTGTCTATTTAAATTCAACACTCTGTTGGTTAAAATGCATGCAACCCGGCACGACCGGGCTTCTTATTCTTAGAAAGAAGAGCAGCTGAAGTGACTTTTAGCGAAACGGACAAAGCACTGAACAACACCTTGTTGGTTGGCATCGATGTGGGCTCCACCACTGCCAAAGTTGCCGTGATGCGCCCCGAAACGCATGAGGTGCTGATGCGCCGCTACGTGCGCCACCACGCCCAGCAAGCCAATTGCCTAACGCAGCTTTTGCGCGAGGTGCACCAGGAATTCGAGGGCACGCCCCTGCGCGCCGCCCTTTGCGGCTCGGGCGGCGCGGCACTGGCCGAAGCGCTGCACTTGCCCTATGTGCAGGAAGTGGTTGCCAATTCGCTGGCCGTAAGCGCCTTCTACCCCACCGCCCGCACCGCCATCGAGCTGGGTGGCCAAGACGCGAAGATGATCTTCTTCGAGTTCGACGAAACGGCAGGCGAGCTTTCCGTTGCCGACATGCGCATGAACGGCAGCTGCGCCGGCGGCACGGGCGCTTTCGTAGATGAGATTGCCACGCTGCTGAAGGTTCCCACCGAGCACTTCAACGACCTTGCCAGCAAGGGCAACGCCGTGCACACCATTTCGGGCCGCTGCGGCGTGTATGCCAAAACCGATATTCAGCCTTTGCTGAACCAGGGCGTGCCCAAGGAAGATATTGCACTTTCTTCGTTCCACGCCATTGCCAAGCAAACCATCGGCGGCTTGGCTCAAGGCTTGGAAATCAAGGCTCCCATCGTGTTCGAAGGCGGCCCGCTCACTTTCAACCCCCGTCTTATCAAAGTGTTCTCGGAGCGCCTTGACCTGGGGCTGGAAGACATCATCATTCCCGAGCACCCCGAAACCATCGTGGCTGTGGGCGCCGCTCTTTCATTGGAGGGGCTGTTTGCCGAAGAGGCTGCAGCGCTTGACCTTGACCAGGCAATTTCCACCTTGGAAGCTGGAAACATCGTTGTGGTTGACGCTGCCCAGTGCGGTGAAGGCGCATCGCAGAGCGAATATGCCGGCAAGCCCTTCTTCGCCAACGAGGCGGAAGCGGCAGAATTCAAGGCACGCCATGCGCTGCCCAATTGGAAGCCCGCGCTTGAGCAGGGCAACCTGCCTAGCAAACTGCGCGTATACCTGGGCGTTGACTGCGGCTCCACCACCACGAAGTTCGCGCTGCTGAATGAACAGGGCGAACTGGTTGATTCGTTTTACGCGCCCAACGAAGGCGAGCCGGTAGACGTTGGCATGAACGCGCTGCGCAGTTTGCACGAGCGCTACCAGCAGGCCGGCTGCGAGCTGGAAATTACCGGATGCGGCACCACTGGCTACGGCGAAATGCTATTTGCCAGCGCACTGGGCGCCGACTGCCACATGGTAGAAACCGTGGCGCACTCCCGCGCGGCGCAAAAATACGAACCCAACGCCACCTTCATCTTGGACATTGGCGGTCAGGACATGAAAGCCATCTGGATCGACGGCGATGTTATTACCGACGTGGTGGTGAACGAGGCATGTTCGAGCGGCTGCGGGTCGTTCTTGGAAAGCTTTGCCAGCACGCTGAACGTGCCCACCAAGGAAATTGCCGGCGCGGCGTTCCGTTCCAAGGAACCCGCCGATTTGGGCAGCCGCTGCACGGTATTCATGAACAGCAGCATCGTTACCGAGCAGAAGAACGGCAAAACGCCCGACGATATTATGGCGGGCCTGTGCCGAAGCATCATCGAAAACGTATTCACCAAGGTCATCCGCGTTTCCAACCTGGAAAAACTGGGCGATAGGATTGTGGTGCAGGGCGGCACCTTCCTAAACGATGCTGTGCTGCGCGCCTTTGAGCAATACGTGGGCAAAGAGGTTACGCGCGCACCCTACCCTGGCCTTATGGGAGCCATCGGCGCCGCGCTTTTGGCCATGGAAAACGCAGGTGCGGGTAAGGCCAGCAGCAGCGCTTTCGCTGGCGCTGGCGGAAGCGCAAACGCTGGCACAACCAGCAAATTCATTGGCTGGGATGCGATAGCCAACTTCAGCTACACGCAGGAAACCAACCTTGTGTGCCCGTTCTGCGCCAACCGTTGCAACCGCACGCGCATCACGTTTTCCAACGGCACTTCGTGGATTACCGGCAACCGCTGCACCCGCGGCGAGGTTGTGGGCGACCCGAAGGACGCCGCCGTGCGCGAGCAGGTGCGCGTCGCAAAGCAGGCCATGGACAGCGTTCCCAACCTGTACGACGAGCGTGAGCAGCTGCTGTTCCAAGACTGGCCCTGCGCACCCGTGCAGCCCAGCCAAAACACCGTGATTGGCCTGCCGCGCGTGCTTTCCAACTGGGACCTAACGCCCTTCTGGAAAACACTTTTGCAGGCGCTGGGCTTCACCGTTAAGCTTTCGAAGCCGAGCAGCCGCGCAATTTACGAAAACGGACTTTCTGCCGTAACTTCCGACACCGTTTGCTTCCCGGCAAAGCTGGTGCATGGCCATTTGCGCAACCTGCACGAACAGGGCGTCGACCGCATATTCATGCCCATCGTTACCACTGTTCCTTCCGAAAACGCTTCGAAGGACAGCCAGTCGATGTGCGCCGTGGTGAAGGGCTACCCACTGGTTGTGCAGAATTCCGACAACCCCAGCCGCCGCTGGGGCATTCCGTTCGACAACCCGCTTTTCCACTGGTTCGAGCCCGAAGACTGCAAGCTGCAGCTTCAGGAATACTTCAAAAAAGAATTCGGCATCGCCAAAGAAGCCACTGCAAAAGCCATTGAACAGGCGCTTTCCGCCCAAAGCGAATTCCGTGCTGCATTGAAGAAGCGCGGTGCAGAAGTGCTTGAGCAGGCAAAACAGAACGGCACCTACGCGGTTGTTTTGGCAGGACGCCCCTACCACAACGATGCCTTGGTGAACCACGACCTGCCCACCCTGTTCACCGAACAGGGCATACCGGTTGTTACCGCCGACGCCGTACCCGGCGCTGAAGAGGTTGACCTTTCCCACAGCCTTATCGATGTGGTGAACAACTTCCATGCGCGCATGCTTTCCACCTGCGTGCTGGCGGCAAACAGCCCGCATATGGAGTTCGTGCAGATAGTAAGCTTCGGCTGCGGGCACGACGCCTACCTTTCCGACGAGATAATCCGCCTTATGCGCGAAGTGAGCGAAGGCACCAAGGCGCCTCTGGTTTTGAAGATGGACGAAAGCGATATCCGCGGACCGCTGGGCATCCGCGTGCGCTCCTTCATTGAAACCGTGAATGAGCGCCGCGCCAAGGAGCAGCGCTCTGAAAAGGAAAGCATCCAACTGGCCGACCCGTACCCGCAGAAGTTCACCAAGGAATGCGCCGAGACCATGACAGTGCTGGTGCCCAACACCTCCAAAGCGTTCAGCTTGCTTATGAGCACCGTGTTCGAAAAACAGGGTCTGCGCACCGTTTCGCTGCCCATTGGCCGCGAACGCGCAATTTACCTGGGCAAACGCTACGTTCACAACGACATTTGCTTCCCGGCGCAGATTGTTATCGGCGAAGCATTGGCTGCGCTTGAAACCGGCGAGTACGACCTCGACCACGTGGCGGTTGCCACTGGCAAGTACATCGGCGACTGCCGTCTTACCCACTACGCCGCGCTTCTGCGCAAGGCGCTGGACGATGCGGGCTACAAGCAGGTGCCCATCATTACCAACGACGATGTTGACTTCCACAACATCCACCCTGGCTTCAAGATGAACCTTATATCGGCCATCCGTATTGCCGTGGGTCTGCCTATGATCGATGCGTTGGAAGAGATCCTGCGCAAAATGCGCCCGTACGAGCTTGTGCCCGGCAGCAGCGATAAAGCCTTCTACCAGGCACTGGATGCCATGATGGAAGGCTTGCGCCAAGGCGGCATCGGCGGCATGAAGAAGGGCTTCAAGCAGGGCATCGACATTCTGCGGAAGGTGGAATACGACCGCAGCAACCCGCGCCCCACGGTGCTTATCGTGGGCGAATACCTGCTGAACTTCCATCCTGGCGCCAACCATGATATGGAAGAGTACCTGGAGAAGAACGGCCTTGAGGTTATCGAGGCGCGCATGACCGATGTTATCCGCAAAACGTACTTCTACCAGCGCGCACAGGTGCGCGAGTTCAAGGTGCACCGTGATTTTGGCCGAAAGACGATGAACAGCATTTCGGACAGCTTCTTCACCTTGGCGCACAACATCACCGACAAGATTGCCCAGGCGCACCCGCTGTACACGCCGCCCACGCGCATGCCCGAACTGGTGCAGGCCAGCGACCCCATAATCCACCACACTTTCGACGCAGGCGAAGGCGTGCTTATTCCCGCCGAGATTCTGCACAACGCCAAGAACGGGTGCCGCAACTTCGTTATTCTGCAGCCATTCGGTTGCCTGCCCAACCACGTGGTTGGCCGCGGCATTTCCAAACGTTTGAAGGAAATGTACCCCGATGCGCAAATTCTGCCGCTCGACTTCGACCCCGACGTAAGCTTCGCCAATATCGAAAACCGCTTGCAGATGCTCATCATGAACGCCCGCAAACCGCGCACGTCTTAAGCGCGCAACAACCCTAAAGCACGTACGCGAACCGCAAGGAGCACAACCATGGCCCGACCCCGCAAAGACCAAGCAACGCCTTCGGCAACCGAGCGCATCAAGAATGCGTTCTGGGAGCTGTTGGAAGAACACGACCTGAAGCACATAACCGTGAATATGATCACGGAAAAGGCAGGCTGCAACCGCGGCACGTTCTACTATCACTTCGATTCGATGGACGAGCTTCTGTACTCCATCATCGAAGAAGAATTGCTGAGCGCAAACGGCCTGCCGCGCGACCTGCTGGCTCTGCTCAGCAACAAGGAAGGCGCCGCAGAGCGCATGCCCAAGCGCGTGCAGCGCTTCGGGCTGATGATGAAGCAGGCGGGCCAAGAGCAAGTGGCCAGCAAGGTAAAGCAGCTGGTACTTAAGATGTGGGACGACATCCTGTGCCCCAACGAAGGCGAAGAGCTTACCGAAGCCACGCGCGTGATGGCGGAGTTTTCCATCGGCGGGCTTATCAGCGTTATCGAGTACCTATACTCCGAAGA
>CAZQWR010000026.1:0-15436 GCA_964597085.1 uncultured Cryptobacterium sp. | reverse complement strand
TCGTTAACGAATACTCCACCACTGGCAAGGCAACCATCAGCGTGTACAAGACCGTCAACGGCGGCACCACGGCCAAGCCGAACGAGACCTTTGAGTTCCAGCTCATCGGCCCTGACAACGAGGTTGGCTACACCGTTACCACCAAGGCCGGCGAAGTTAAGTCGTTCGAGGACCTCGAGTTCGATTCCGAGGATGCCGGCAAGACCTACGAGTACACCATCCACGAGGTTGGCCACAACACCGACGGCTGGACCGCAGCTGCCGACGTGAAGGCCACGGTGACCATCGCCGACGACGGCAAGGGCCACCTGAACACTTCCGTTGAGTACAGCAACGCCACCGAAGACAAGACGGCTGCCGCCTTCAACAACGAGTACGCCGCAACCGGCACCGCCACCATCAGCGTGAACAAGGTTGTTAACGGCGGCACCGAGGCGGCCGAGGGCGAAACCTTCGACTTCGAGCTTATTGACCCCGAAGGCGATTCCGTCGACACCGTTTCCGCAAAGGCCGGCGAAACCGTTTCGTTCACCCAGGCACAGTACGACTTCGAGGATGCTGGCCAGACCTACGTGTACACCATCCATGAAGTTGGCCACAACACCGAAGGCTGGTTCGCCGCTTCCGATGTAACCGCTACGGTTACCATCGTGGACAACGGCAACGGCACCCTGGGCACCACGGTTGTTTACTCCAACGGCACCAACGCCGCAGAGTTCGACAACACCAAGTCCACAACCACCGGCAAGATCGAAATCAAGAAGACGGTCAACGGTGGCGCGGCACAGCCCGATGAGCACTTTACCTTCGAGCTGAAGCCCCAGGGCGATGCTCCTGCTGCTGAAAAGTCCACGGCCGACACCTTCGGTGGCGACACGTGCGACTTCGGCAACATCGAGTTCACCAAGGAAGGCACCTACACCTACGTGATCCACGAAACCTCCCAGCTGGGCGACGGCTGGACCAACGACGAGGACATCACCGTTACCGTCACCGTGGTTCGCGACGAGGAAAACAAGTGCCTGAAGGTTGAGTCCATCGACTACGGCAACCGTGCCTACGAGCAGGATGGCGTGAAGATGGCCCACTTCGACAACAAGTACGTTGCTCCCGAGCAGCCTGTTGAAGAAAAGAAGGCCGAAGAGCAGACTACCGACCAGAAGCGTTACGGCGTTAAGACTGGCGATTATCTGGGCGGCATGATGGCATTCGCATTCGGCGCCATTGTTGTTGCCGGCGGCGTTGCCCTGGCAAGCGCCCGTCGTCTGCGCCGCAGCAAGTAGTTGCTTCGCAAATAACGGCTAGTTTCTAGCACGCAAAGCGCTCCCTCCGGGGAGCGCTTTTTGTTGGTTGTGGGGTAGGGCGTGGACGCGCTGAGCACGTTCGCTTCCTTCGCGCTGTATCTGCGCGGTGTAGCGCTTGCCGGGTCCATTACGGGCAGCTTGCTGGGCGCTGCCGAGCCGGTGAGCGCCAGCGTGGTTGCTGCCGTATGGCTGGGTATGGTGTTAACTGGCGACGATTGGGCTGGCTTGGTGCTGATGCTGCTTATGCTGCTCTTCGATACCCTTTGCCGTCCTGGTTCGGCGAAGCAGAGCGAATCGTAGCTTTGCACGCTGCTTTCGTTGCGACGTTTCTTCGCTCGTTGCCGATGTGCGCATCTTTCCGCCCGAGTCGCACACTGCCTCTTGAGCTTTCCGCCTTTGCGACCCGCTACGCGGCCTGCATCGTAAACTCTTTCGAACAAACCGCGCACACCGCGTGAAGGTTTGTCGCCGCGGCGTGCTGCTTTGCTATGATTTCCCCCTATGGTGAACAGGCGTAAACAACACGGATGCTTCTTCAGGCTGGTGCGGGCAGCATTGGGCCTGGTTCTTGCTGCCGTGATAGTGGTGGTGGGCATTCCCCTGGCCATCAACGCCTGGGTGTGCGGCTCTACGCGCGGCGCCTTCGAAACCCAGCAGCAGGTTGCTTCTTCCGCCAGCAGCTACCAGGCCGATTGTATTGTTGTTCTGGGCGCCGGCATCAATTGGGACGGAAGCCCCTCCGCTGTGTTGAAAGACCGCCTGGATACGGCCAATTCTCTGTACGAAGCGGGCGTTGCCCCGAAAATCATCATGAGCGGCGATAATTCCGAATCCTCCTACAACGAGGTTATGGCCATGGCCAAGTACTCGCGCGCCCAAGGCGTGCCCGCGGCCGATATCTTCTGCGATCACGCTGGCCTTTCCACCTACGACAGCATGTATCGCCTGAAGAACGTATTCAGCGTGCAACGCTGCATCATTGTTACGCAGGAGTACCACTTGTATCGCGCCGTGTACGACGCCCGCGCTTTCGGCATCGATGCCAAGGGCGTGCCGTGCGATGCCAGCGAATATTCCGACAAGGATTATTACGAGCAGCGCGAATTCCTGGCGCGCATCAAGGACTTCGTAGGCGTGCTAACCAAGATGGAACCTGAGACGAAGAGTGAGCCGGTTTCCCTGAACCAGTCCGGCACTGTAACCCAGTGGTGGTAGGGAAGGGTCAAAATGCTAGTAGGTGTAATTTCTGATATCCATGGCCATTTGAGCGAAGCGGCCGAAGCAGCGCTTGCCCCGTGCGACATTATTCTATGTGCGGGCGACGTTGAGCGCCCCACCATCCTTGTGGAGTTGGAGGCCATTGCGCCCACCGTTGCCGTGCTGGGCAATTGCGACACCAGCCTTCGTGGTATGAGCATTCCCTTTACCGCCAGTCCGCGCATTGGCGGCGTGCGCTTCTTCATGACCCACCGCCCAGAAGATATAGGCACGCCTGCCGAAAACGTGCAGGTGGTGGTGCATGGGCACACCCACATCCCCCGAAACGAAGAGGTTGCCGGCAAGCTGTACCTGAACCCGGGCAGTGCCAGCAAGCCCCGAGGCGGCAGCCCAAAGAGCATTGCCCGCTTAACCATCGCAGAGGGCAAAGTTGCTAACACGGAATTCGTAACGCTCGAATAGGCCATGGGAAGCTTTCAAACTAGCTGTGGGTTTGGGCGGTTGAGCTCAACATCAAGTGATGGCAAGAAATGGGCTTAATGCACCCGAGCATACTGCTTGATAAATATTCCTCGCCCGTGAAGCGTGGATTTTCTCATGCAAGGACTTCCGGAAGTTTCCTAGGCCTATTTTTTCCCGCGCCCGCGCTGAAGTTGGCTTAAACGGCTAGTGCAAACCGCTGGCTTCTATTGGTAGGGTGCAGCAGCGCCATTCCGGATCCATCAAACTTCAGCTGGCTGTTCAATTTCCGTTTGATGCAACGCTAACTCTTGCACCGTGCGCTGGGGCTGGTAACATACACCGTTGCTTGTTCTGCCGGAACCACCCTGACGCTACCTTCGCACGCTATTCGGGGCGCTTCAAGCAGAACAAGCAAAGGGCGCGCCCGCGCCCGCGAACTGTTTCTTATATAGATAGGAGAATCATGGAAGCAACTGCTATCCAGAAGTACGTGGCAGAAGCCATTGGCACCTTCGTGCTTACCCTGTTCGGCTGCGGCACCGCCGCCATCGCCGGTGCAACCGTAGGCACCGTGGGCATCGCCCTGGCATTCGGCCTTTCCATCGTGTGCATGGCATTCGCTATTGGCCATGTATCCGGCTGCCACATCAACCCTGCCGTTTCCCTTGGCCTGTTCCTTGACAAGCGCCTTTCCGGCAAAGACCTCATTGGTTACTGGGTAGGCCAGTTCATCGGCGGCATCGTTGCTGCGGCAGTGCTCATGCTCATCATTTCCTGCTCCGGCCTTTCCGTTGCTGAAACCGGCCTTGGCTGCAACGGCTACGAGGCAGCAAGCAGCGTCAACATTTCTATGGCTGGCGCCTTCCTGGTAGAGATCATCCTTACCTGCTTCTTCGTTCTGGCTGTTCTGGGTTCTACCGCCAACGAAAGCTCCGCTCCCTTTGCTGGCATCATCATTGGCCTTTCCCTGGTGTTCGTGCATCTGTTCGGCATTGCCCTTACCGGCACTTCCGTAAACCCCGCACGTTCCTTTGGTCCTGCACTGATGATGTTCATCAACGGCGATGCTGTTGCTCTGGGCCAGGTATGGCTGTTCATCGTGGCCCCGCTGGTAGGCGGCGCTCTGGCAGCTGCGATTCATGGCTTCCTGAAGGTAAAGTAAGAATTTAAATTCGAAGCTTCAATGGCCAGTGCGAAAGCGCTGGCCATTTTTTATTGGTGAAGTAAATAGAGCCTGGGCCGCCTATGCTGCTCTGCTGCGTTTTTCGTTGCGGGGTGCGGTGCTCCTTGGTTGCAAGTGCTGCCCTATTGGGCTTTGCTTGCAGAACTCGCTGTTAGCGTTGACTGGTGCGCGCAATGGGGCGGGTAGTGAATTAACTTGAGCATTCGAAGTGGTGCGTTGACCGAGCGCGCCCCTTAATCTAAAATTAGCAACGCTTTTCAAATGCGCCGTTAGCTCAGCTGGTAGAGCAGGGGACTTTTAATCCCAAGGCCGCGGGTTCGATTCCCTCACGGCGCACCATTGAAACCCAGGCCATCGCCATTTTTGCGCGGTGGCTTTTTTCTGCAATGGGCTGAAAAAGCTCATCGGGCACACTTTGGGCACGCTTTGCTCAGATTGCCGCCGTTCCCTTGCCGTTTCGCCCTCGGGCGGATCTTTTTTATTGGTCGCATGAGACGGGGATGACGCTGCGCGGGCCTGAGGCATCCCATCTTCGCGCCCTCCCAGAGGCTCGCGTACCTAAGTACGCCACGTCTCTGCGAGCACACGAACCTGGGGTGCCTTAGGCCCGCTCGCTGTTTCGTCCAACTCTTCAGCTGGGCAGACTGCTCGCTCAGCGGCCTGACGGCCGGCTTCGCATCGCCTCGTCTCGGTAATGGGGGAGTTGCCGGGTTTGGGGCTTCACCAATGTTGCGGGCTCGTTCAGCGGCCTTCGGCCTGCAAACTCGCTTCGTTTCAGCAACGGGGCTCTTCCTAGTTGCGGATTATCTTGCGGCGCACGGCCCGCTCGTCGTCTTCGGCCGAACATGCATCGCCTTGGTTTGGGCATGTGTGGGCATTGTGATTGTTTCTTGCAAAAAGGCATGGGGGTTGATAGACTTTCCATTTGCGTTTGACTACCTACCTGTCTAAAGGAGCTGTCTTGGCTAAGCAAGATGCAATTGAACTTGAGGGAACTGTTGTTGAAGCCCTTCCTAACGCAATGTTTAAGGTTGAGCTCGAAAACGGCCACGAAATCCTGGCCCACATTTCCGGCAAGATGCGTATGCACTACATCAAGATCCTCCCGGGCGATAAAGTCCAGGTAGAGCTTTCCGTATACGACCTCGATCGTGGTCGTATCACCTACCGCTACAAGTAGGAACGCAACCTCACTAAACCAACTATCGCCTGCGGCTGGGCGTGGTAGATAAAAAGAAGAACACATTACCGAAAGGAAATTGAAATGAAGGTACGTCCTTCGGTCAAGAAAATGTGCGACAAGTGCAAGATCATCCGACGTCATGGCAAGGTTCTCGTAATCTGCGAGAATCCCCGTCATAAGCAGCGTCAGGGTTAAAGAGAGAAAGGGAATTATTCATGGCACGTCTCGTTGGTGTCGACCTTCCTCGCGACAAGCGCATTGAAGTCGGCTTGACCTACATTTACGGCATTGGCCTCACCACCTCTAAGAAGATCCTCGCAGAAACCGGCATCAACCCGGACACTCGCGTAAACGATCTTACGGAAGATGAGCTTTCCAAGCTTCGTGACTACATCCAGGCTAACCTCACCACTGAGGGCGACCTGCATCGCGAGGTTTCTCAGAACATTAAGCGCCTCATGGAGATCGGCTGCTATCGTGGCCTGCGTCACCGTCGCGGTTTGCCCGTTCGCGGTCAGCGCACTCACACGAACGCTCGTACCCGCAAGGGCCCGAAGCGTCAAATCGGCGGCAAGAAGAAATAGGGGTGTAACTCGTGGCAAAGAAAAACGTACGTACGCGCATCAAGCGTTCTGACCGCAAGAACATCGCTGTTGGCGCTGCTCACATCAAATCCACTTTCAACAACACGATCGTTTCCATCACGGATCCTCAGGGCAATGTAATCTCCTGGCAGTCCGCTGGTACCGTCGGCTTCAAGGGCTCTCGTAAGTCCACGCCGTTCGCAGCTCAGATGGCAGCTGAGGCAGCAGCTAAGACCGCTATGGAGCATGGCCTCAAGAAGGTTGCTGTTTACGTGAAGGGCCCCGGCTCCGGTCGCGAGACCGCTATCCGCTCCCTTCAGGCAGCAGGCCTCGAAGTAGCCAGCATCCAGGATTGCACCCCTATCCCGCACAACGGTTGCCGTCAGCGCAAGCGTCGTCGCGTCTAACTGAAAGGATCGAATCACTATGGCAATTAACAGGACTCCGGTTCTCAAGCGTTGTCGCCAGCTCGGTCTGGATCCTTCTGTTCTGGGTTACAGCAGCAAGAAGGAATCCATCCGTCAGCCCAAGCGCCGTCGCAAGGAATCCGAATACGGCATGCAGCTGCGCGAAAAGCAGAAGGCCAAGTTCATCTATGGCGTTCTGGAAAAGCAGTTCCTCGGTTACTTCAAGCGCGCTAAGTCTATGCCTGGCGTAACCGGTGAAAACCTTATGCGCATCCTCGAGTCTCGTCTCGACAACGTAGTTTTCCGTCTCGGCTTCGCCAAGACCCGCAAGGAAGCTCGCCAGATCGTTACCCACGGTCACATCCAGGTAAACGGCCGTCGCGTAGACATTCCGTCTTTCCGCGTACGCCCCGGCGACCTTGTTGCAGTAACCCCCAAGGCCAAGGAACTCCTGGTTATCAAGAGCGCTCTCGTTTCCAACGAAGGCGTCCAGGTTCCCGCTTGGCTTGAGGTTGACATCGAAAAGCTCCAGGGCAGCGTTCTTGCTCTTCCCGAGCGCGAGCAGATCGATCTCGACATCAACGAGCAGCTTATCGTCGAACTTTACTCGAAGTAACAAACGCACTGCGGTTTATTAAGGAGGCTTATTCAATATGACAGAGTTCATGAGGCCGACAGTAACGATCGAAGAGGTCAACGACACCGTTGCCCGCTACATCGTAGAGCCGCTGGAGCGTGGCTACGGTTACACTCTTGGCAACTGCATGCGTCGTGTTCTGCTCTCGTCTTTGGACGGAGCAAAGGCGACCGCCATTCAAATCGAAGGCGTTCAGCATGAGTTCACCACCGCAGAGGGTGTAATCGAGGACATCACCGATATCGTCTTGAACGTTAAGGGCCTGGTATTCAGCGCCCTCAACGCTGACATCAGCGAGGCTACTGCGCATGTACATGCAGAGGGTCCCTGCACCGTTACCGGTGCCGACCTTGAGGTTCCCACGGAATTCACCCTGGTAAACCCCGAGCATGTCATCGCAACCGTTGCAGATGGCGGCACCCTTGAGATGACCGTCCGCATCGGCGTTGGCCGCGGATACGTTTCCGCCGAGCGCAACAAGCGCACGGAGGATCCTATCGGCATTATCCACGTTGACTCGCTGTTCTCGCCGGTACGTCGTTGCACCATGGGTGTTACCGATACCCGTGTTGGCCAGCGCACCGACTACGACAAGCTCGTTCTTGAAGTTGAAACCGATGGCTCCCTTAACCCCACCGAGGCTGTGTGCCGTGCTGCAAACATCATTAACCAGTACATGGGCGCATTCCTTATGCTCGATGAGGTTGAGGAAGATGAAGAGGGCGAAGTAGTTTCCATCTTCGCTCCCGAAAACCAGGAGACCAACGCTGAGCTCGACAAGCAGATCGAGGATCTGGACCTTTCCGTTCGTTCCTACAACTGCCTGAAGCGCGCTGGCATCCACTCCGTACGCCAGCTGGTTGAGTACTCCGAGAACGACCTGCTCAACATTAGGAACTTTGGTGCGAAGTCCATCGAGGAAGTGAAGGACAAGCTCATTTCCATGGACCTCAATTTGAAGCAATAGGAGATTTAAGATGAGGCACAACTACAAGGGCCGCAAGCTTGGCACCGACTTCAGCCACACCAAGGCAATGAAGAAGAGCTTGGCTGCTGCGCTTTTCACTAACGACCGCATCAAGACGGTCGAGTCGCGCGCCAAGGAGATCCGTCCTCTCGTGGATAAGATCATCACCTGGGCCAAGAAGGGCGACCTTCATTCCCGCCGTCTGGCAATTGCTGCTCTGGGCGACAAGGAACTGGTACGCGAGGTATTCGAGAAGGTTGCTCAGGGTCAGTTCGCTGATCGTCAGGGTGGCTACACTCGCATCATGAAGCTCGGCAACCGCAAGGGCGACAACGCTTCCATGGTTATCATGGAGCTTTGCACCGAGCCGGTACAGCCGAAGGAAAAGGTAGAAAAGCCTGCTGCTAAGAAGGAAGCTCCCAAGAAGGAAGAAAAGCCTGCTGAAGAGCCTGTAGCAGAGGAAGCTGCCGAGGAGGCTCCCGCAGAGGAAGCTGCTCCCGAGGCTGCTGAGGAAGAGAAGAAGGCTGAATAGCCCCAAGGCTCTTACTAAGCTTTACGAAAGCCCGACCGTACGGTCGGGCTTTTTTGTTGCCCGAGGCTGGATGGCTGAGCTTGAGATAGCCTTTTGGTTCTTTCCTTCGCTCTCTAATGCGCTTAATTGGCGTGGCCATATAGCGGATGCGGGAAAGGAAGTCTCGTGCTTGCGAAATCGCCAGCGCCTGAATTCCGCTGTGTGTGGATTTGAGAAGATGCGGGGTGCGATGCGGTGCGGCATATGTTGTGCATATGACGGCTAATGGAGCTTTTCTGGTTGGCTTTGGCAACGGCCGAGCAACGAGCGTATGCAAATGTGATGCTGGTTCAGTGCGGGGGATTGCTTGGCCGTACTATAGATAACGTTGTAATGCGCGGTGCATTTTCCTGCCGTGCGTAAGTGAAAGGCGTGGTGCGCGTGGCACGAGGGAACGGCGGCAATTGGAAGTATCGTATGGCCCAATGGATGATAGGCCGCTACGGCGTTGACAGCTTTATGCGCGCACTGGTTATTTTTGCCTGCGTGCTTATCGTCATCAATTTCTTCGTTAACTCTGGCATCATATCCACGCTTTCGTTCGCCATCATGATTTATGCGCTGTTCCGCTGCTACTCGAAGAACATCCCGGCACGCCGTCGTGAGCTTGAAGCATTCGAGCGCGTTATGAAGAAGCCCAAGGCTTGGTGGCGTTTAACGAACAAGCGTTATGAAAACCGCCACACCACCATCTACTTCAAATGCAAGGGTTGCGGTGCGGTGCTAAACATACCGAAGGGTAAGGGCAAGCTGCGTGTTACCTGTCCTAAGTGCGGCACCGTGGTAGAGAAGAAATCGTAGTAATTCCTTCAAAGTGTTTTGGAATGCTGGACAGCTGTAGAGCATCATGTGCGGACCCCTCAAATCGATGCATTTAGCCGTCAATGCAAGGTTGAGTCTATTCATCACTTAATCCACATAATGTGTTCGAAATTATTCACGAATACAATATATGGTGTGTATGGCTACCGAAAAAACTAACCGATTTTGAAAATCAAGGGGTTATTTCAAAAATTCTTGGGCGTAATATAGCCATCGCTCAATCAAAGGAGCGGGCTGCATGAGCGCCGTTTTAACGCGTTCGCATGTCCATTCTTGGATTGAGGAAATTTGCTTTTGCTTAGAAAGCGCCCTCTAGGTGGTTTATTTCTTCTGGGCTGCGATGGTAAATGGAACTCGTGCGGATGTACAGATTCAACGTCTGTCCGCACGTTTTGGGTCGCAGACTGCAGGATTGGGCAAGAGCTTGCCGCTTTGAAGGTGGCTCTGTGTTTTGCATCAGAACCTCTTGCTTTGCGTGCATTCTGCCTTGAAGGCTAAACGTGCGGTTTTACCGCTTAACTTATATTCGATTGGGGAGCATATGAAGATCATCAAGCGTGACGGTTCAGAAGCTATTTTCGACCTTCAAAAGATTGCTGCAGCCATCAAAGCCGCCAGCGACGAAGCGCCGGAAGAAGAGCGACTTACCGCCCGTCAGGTAGATTACGCTGCCCACAATGTTGCCGATGCCTGTGAGGCAATTGGCCATACCGCTTCTGTTGAAGAAGTGCAGGACATGGTTGAAGACGAAATCATGGCGTTGCACAAGTTCGAGGTTGCCCGTCGCTACATCATCTATCGCTACGTGCAGAACCTGAAGCGCCAGTCCAACACCACCGATGACAAGATCTTGGCCCTCATCGAATGCAACAACGAAGAGGTTAAGCAGGAAAACTCCAACAAGAATCCCACGGTTAATTCCGTTCAGCGCGACTACATGGCCGGCGAGGTATCGAAGGACCTTGCCACTCGTATCCTGTTGCCCGAAGACGTTGTGCGTGCGCATGAGGAAGGCATTATCCACTTCCACGACTCCGATTACTTCGCTCAGCATATGCACAACTGCGACTTGGTGAACCTGGAAGATATGCTGCAGAACGGCACGGTAATCTCTGGCACGCTCATTGAAAAGCCGCACAGCTTCAGCACTGCTTGCAACATTGCCACGCAGATTATTGCGCAGGTTGCCTCCAGCCAGTATGGCGGCCAGTCCATTTCGCTTACGCACCTGGCGCCGTTTGTTGAAGTGAGCCGCAAGAAGATCCGCCATGACGTTATTGCCGAGCTGAATGAGGTTGGCGTTGAGCCCACCGCCGAGCAGTTAACCAGCATTGTTGAAACCCGTCTGCGCGACGAGGTTCGCCGCGGCGTGCAAACAATTCAGTACCAGGTGGTTACCCTTATGACCACCAACGGCCAGGCTCCGTTCGTAACGGTGTTCATGTACCTGAACGAAGCCCGCTCCGAACAGGAGAAGCACGACCTTTCCATTATCATCGAAGAGGTTCTTCGCCAGCGCTATGAGGGTGTTAAGAATGAAGAGGGTGTTTGGATTACGCCGGCATTCCCCAAGCTCATCTACGTGCTTGAAGAAGACAACATCACGGAAGACTCCCCGTACTTCTACCTTACCCAGCTGGCCGCAAAGTGCACTGCAAAGCGCATGGTGCCCGACTACATCTCTGAAAAGAAGATGCGCGAGCTGAAGCTTTCCAAGGGCGAAACCGAGGGCAACGGCGACTGTTACACCTGTATGGGCTGCCGCAGCTTCCTTACACCCGACCGCTCCGGCAACGGCTACAACAACGTGGCCAACGCCGGCAATTACGAGCCTGGCAAGCCGAAGTACTACGGTCGCTTCAACCAGGGCGTGGTAACCATCAACCTGGTGGACGTTGCTTGCTCTTCTTACCGCGATATGGACAAGTTCTGGGCCATCTTCGAAGAGCGCCTGGAGTTGTGCAAGAAGGCGCTTATGTGTCGTCACAACCGCTTGAAGGGCACGCTTTCCGATGCTGCGCCTATCCTGTGGCAGTACGGCGCTCTTGCTCGTTTGAAGAAGGGCGAGCCCATCGACAAGCTGCTGTACGGCGGCTACTCCACCATCAGCCTGGGCTACGCCGGCCTGTACGAGTGCGTGAAGTACATGACGGGCCGCAGCCACACCGACGAAGCGGCAACGCCGTTTGCCATGGCCGTTATGCAGAAGATGAACGACAAGTGCACCGAGTGGAAGGCCGAAACCGACATCGACTTCAGCCTGTACGGCACGCCGCTGGAATCCACTACCTATAAGTTCGCCAAAGCTCTGCAGCGCCGCTTCGGTGTTATTCCGGGCGTTACCGACAAGGGCTACATCACCAACAGCTATCACGTGCATGTGACCGAGGAAATCGATGCGTTCGAAAAGCTGCGTTTCGAAAGCCAGTTCCAGCAGCTTTCGCCCGGTGGAGCCATCAGCTACGTTGAGGTGCCCGACATGCAGGACAACTTGAAGGCCGTTGTGCGTGTGATGCAGTTCATCTACGATCACATCATGTACGCCGAGCTGAACACCAAGAGCGACTACTGCCAGGAGTGCGGCTACGACGGCGAGATCCAGATTGTGGAAGACGATGGCAAGCTGGTTTGGGAATGCCCGCACTGCGGCAACCGCAACCAGGAAAAGCTCAACGTTGCCCGCCGCACCTGCGGGTATATCGGCACGCAGTTCTGGAACCAGGGCCGCACCGAGGAAATCAAAGACAGGGTTTTGCATCTTTAAATTTGAGGGGCCGCAATAGCGGCTCCTTTTGTAAAGGGCGAGGGCTGCAGGGATGTGCGTCGGGTCGGAAGCCGCGTCTGTAGTGTGTTCAAGCGGTTTTACGGCTTCGTGTTTGGCTTTGGGCTGGGCAGAGCAGCCTTTGAGCTGGCTGGCGGTACGGTAGTTGGTTTTGGCGGGGTGCACGCTCTGCTGGGTTTGGCTTTGGATTGCTGAGCTTGTAGCGCGCCCGAGTGGCTTGTCGGCTTTGCGGCCGACTTTGGGCGGTCGTTTTAGTGGGCTTGGTTGGTCTGCCTGGTATGCGCAGCTTTCATAGCTGCGCTGGTTCACTACAAAAGGAGGCTTGCAATGAATTATGCGAGCATTAAATACTGCGACATCGCCAACGGGGAAGGGGTTCGTACCACCATCTTCGTTTCCGGCTGTTCGCACCATTGCAAGAACTGCTTCCAGCCCGAAACCTGGAGCTTCAGCTATGGCGAGGAGTTTTCGCCCGAAGTTGAGGCGAAGGTGCTGGCCAGCTTGGACGATGCGTTCGTTGACGGCTTAACGTTCTTGGGCGGCGAACCTATGGAGCCGCAGAACCAGGAGGGCTTGCTTCAGCTGGCGCGCAAGGCTAAGGCGGCGCACCCAGAAAAGAGCATCTGGTGCTATACGGGCGATGTGTACGAAGAGTTGGCAAGCCCTGAATCCGATAGGCACACTCAGCACACCGATGAGCTATTGGGTCTGGTGGATGTGCTGGTAGACGGCCCATTTGTGGAAGAGCTGCACAATATAACCCTGCGTTTCAGGGGCTCTTCCAACCAACGCGTGATAGACATGAACGCCACTCGCGAAGCCGGCGAGGTGAAGCTCTGGCTGGACGAGGCAATCTACGCCCGCCGCGGCAAAATGTAGTTGGGGCTAGCAGGTGCGGTAGGGCTTGCTGGACTGCGAAGCATTTCGGCTTGTTAAAGCGCGGCGCGGCATATTTGGCTTGCTTCTTGAATTCGGACATGCGAGCTGCGGGCTTCGCCGCCCTTTTGCTCAATCGGCTCTATACTCCTTTGTATGATGCCAACGCTTCGCATATTTATCCCTGGCGCCAGCTTGGTGCACCGCGCTGATGCGCGGGTGAAGCTTGTTTTGCTGCTGGTGTTTTCCGTTGGCGTGTTCTTCGTTTCCGCCTGGAAGGGCTTGGGGCTGTACGCCCTGGCGGTGGCTGGAGCAATGGTTGCGGCCAAACTTCCGTTTGTTCGCTTTTGCAAGCTTTCGGTACCGCTTTTGGTGGTGCTGGCATTTGTTTGGGCGTGCAATGCGTTTGCGCTTGATGTGGGCAACCTTGCTCCTTCGGGCCTGAGCGGGGTTTCCGCTGGGTTTGCTGCAGGCTGGGCTCCGGTTGCTTTGGTGGGGCAGTTCGGCTTCGTGCCGGAAGGCTGCATGTTCGCGCTGTTCTATGCGGCGCGCATCATGCTCATCCTGTTCGCGAGCTTCGTGGTTACCTTTACCACTCCTGCCGAAGCGCTCACCAGCGCTTTTTCAAGCTTGATGCGTCCGCTTCGCCACCTTCGTGTTCCAGTGGACGATGCGGCAACCATGCTTTCCATAGCTGTGCGTTTCATTCCGCTTACGGCAGAAGAGCTGGTTCGTGTGCGCAATGCCCAAGCTTCGCGCGGGGCACAGTTCGAAGCGGGCGGCCTATGGCAGCGCATCTTCCAATGGCGAACTGTGTTTATCCCGCTGGTGGTGCGGCTGTTTCGCCGCGCTGATGTGCTGGGCGAATCGATGGAAGCCCGCTGCTACGGAATGGGGCCGCGTTCCAGCTTGAGCGAAGCGCGCATGGGCATGGGACAGATTGCCGCGCTTGTGGTGTGCGCTGCTGCATTGTTGGCGGTAGCGTGCCTTCTGTAGCGGTGAGCGGCGCGTTCGCCTGAGCGCTGCCAAGGCGAAGCGGCCTGCATGGTATCATCCGAGTGTTTGATACAAACCTTTCCAAGGAGGAAATTAGATGGCTACCATCATCGATGTGTTCGGTCGTGAGATCCTTGACTCCCGCGGCAACCCCACGGTAGAGGTCGAGGTTGTTCTCGACGATTTTGCAGCAGGTCGTGCTGCTGTTCCTTCCGGCGCATCCACCGGTGCATTCGAAGCAGTTGAGCTTCGCGATGGCGACTCTGAGCGCTACCTGGGCAAGGGCACGCTGAAGGCCGTTTCCCACGTGAACGAGGAAATCGCCGATGCCCTTATTGGCATGGAGGCTGAAGACCAGCGCGGCATCGACGCCGTTATGCTCGAGCTCGACGGCACCGAAAACAAGGGCAACTTCGGCGCAAACGCCATCCTGGGCGCATCGCTGGCCGTTGCCAAGGCCGCTGCCGAATCTGCCGAGCTTCCCCTTTACAAGTACGTTGGCGGCGTGAACGCAAACATGCTGCCCACCCCTATGATGAACATCCTCAACGGCGGCGTGCATGCCGACAACAACGTTGACTTCCAGGAGTTCATGATCATGCCCGTTGGCGCCGATTCCTTCGCCGAGGCACTGCGTTGGTGCGCAGAGATCTATCACACCTTGAAGAAGGTTCTTCATGAGGCTGGCCTGGGCGGCGGCGTTGGCGACGAAGGCGGCTTCGCTCCCAACTTCACCACCAATGAAGAGCCTCTGAAGTACATCGTTGAGGCTTGCGAAAAGGCTGGTTACAAGCCCGGTTCTGACATCATGTTCGCTATGGACCCCGCTTCCACCGAGTTCTACAACGCTGAAACCGGCAAGTACGTTCTGGCTGGCGAAGGCCGCGAGCTCACCAGCGCAGAAATGGTTGATTACTGGGCTGCTTTGGTTGAAAAGTACCCCATCATCTCCATCGAAGACGGCATGGCCGAAGAAGACTGGGACGGCTGGAAGGCTCTTACCGATCGCATCGGCAGCAAGGTCCAGCTGGTTGGCGACGACCTGTTCGTAACCAACCCCAAGCGCCTTGCCAAGGGCATTGAGCTGGGCTGCGCAAACGCCATCCTGGTAAAGGTTAACCAGATCGGTTCCCTTACCGAGGCTCTTGAGGCTGTTCAGATGGCCAAGCAGGCAGGTTACGCTTGCATCATGAGCCACCGCTCTGGCGAAACCGAAGACACCACCATCGCCGACCTGGCTGTTGCCACCAACGCGGGCCAGATCAAGACGGGTGCGCCTTGCCGCTCCGACCGCGTTGCCAAGTACAATCAGCTCCTTCGCATCGAGGAAGAGCTGGGCGATTCCAGCCAGTACGCCGGCATGAAGGCTTTCTACAACATCGAACGCTAATCCTTAGCTCATAAGCTTCGAAGCCCCGCAAGCCAAACAGCTTGCGGGGCTTTT
>CAZQWR010000025.1:0-15493 GCA_964597085.1 uncultured Cryptobacterium sp. | reverse complement strand
CCCGCGGGCTTGCGCCCCGGTGCGCTGGCGGCTGGGCCGTTCGCGCAAGAAAGTACTTTACTTTCTTGTTACCGCCGAGTCAAGAACTTTTTTTAAAAATTTTTGACTGGCGACCTGCTTGCCATTTCTGGCTCGCCACCCTTGTTAAAGGGCTTTGCAACTATACCGCGAATACAAAGGTTCGCAATCAAATTTAGGTTTTTACTTCAAGAATATTCGAGCATGGACAAAGCTCATTTCAAGCTTTTCATCTATTTACCTGGCCTTTTTCTGTTCTTATTTTGCTCCCTTTCCATAACCTTAAACCGAACATTCACCCATAAGTCCTTCACAACTAGCGCGCACTAAAGCGCTGCCTTTCACCTATATATGTAAGTCTTGAACGTCTACACATACCGAACGGTTCTTTATTAATGCTATGCTTCGACTTGGGCGTTCTGCCCTTTTAGAAAACTTCAATGGAGGGAACATACCTATGAAAACCGAACTCTGCGATTTGCTTGGCATTGAATACCCCATCATTCAGGGTGCCATGGCTCATATTACTGACGGCAGGTTTGCTGCCGCCGTTTCCAATGGTGGCGGTCTGGGAGTTATCCAGTGCGGCTTCGATACCCCCGAGTACATGCGCGAAGAGATTCGTACTTGCAAGGGCCTTACCGACAAGCCTTTTGCCGTTAACCTCATCATGGAAAACAACCGCATCGACGAAATCGCCGATGTTTGCATCGAAGAAGGCGTGAAAATCTGCACTGTTTCCGCCGGTAACCCTGCCACTATTGTTCCTAAACTTGCTGAGGCCGGTATCAAGGCTATCGTTCTTATTCCACATGCACGCGCTGCCAAAAAGATGGAGAAACTCGGTGCTGCTGCGGTTATCTGCGAAGGCATTGAAGGCGGCGGCCACATCGGCTCCATGACCACTCTTCCCCTGGTTGCCCAGGTTGTTGAAGCGGTAAATATTCCCGTTATCGCAGCTGGTGGCTTTGCAAATGGCAAGGGATTGCTTGCAGCGCTTGCCATGGGCTGCGTAGGCATTCAGATGGGCACCATCTTCCTTGCCTCCGACGAGTGCACCGTATCCGACATCTACAAGAAGCTCATCGTTGAATCCAAGGACAACGCCACCGTTCTTTCCGGCATCCCTGGCAAGAAGCAAGTTCGCTGCATCAAGAACCCCTTCACTGATGGCTTCTGGGAGCGTTACTACGCAGGAGCATCTGAAGAAGAGCTGAACGATTACTGCACTGGTTCCATCGCTCGCGCCCACAATGGCGATTATGAAAACGGCGCTTTTTCCGCTGGCATGATTTCACCTGTTATCACCGAAGTGAAGCCGGCAGCCAAGATCATCGCTGACGTTATGGCAGAAGCAGACGAAGCCTACGCTCAGCTCAAGCGCATTTACGGCTAACAAAACAGTGCCGAAGAACCGCGAACTTAGCCAGGCTGCCCAACGCAGGCTGGAAAAAGACGAGCAAACCGTGATGGCCATGGCACGAATCTATTGCCGTGGCCATCACCACACCCAAGGGCAAAATGGGCTCTGCAACGAGTGCCTCGAAATAGTGCAGTACTCTTTCATGCGCACACGCGCTTGCCCGCATGAACACAAGGGAACTTGCGATACCTGCACTATCCATTGCTTTAAGCCCGAAATGCGCTCCGGCATTCGAGCCATCATGGCCTACAGTGGCCCGCGCATGATGCTTCACCATCCCCTTTTGGCCATCCAGCACCTAATAAGAAAGCGCCGTTCGCAAGAAATAAGATCGTAATAGGCAGAAACCAAGCTGAGCTTTAAGCAAGATCCAGATGCTCTTTTAGGATGTATTCTGGGGAATACAGAACGGCGTGACTGCGAAACAAAATCCCAACAGAAAATGCTAGCCAAGCGCCAAACGGCAAAGGCTGCTCGGTCATACAAAAGCACCGAGGCAGAACAGCCTCAAGCAAAAAGACAGGCGGTGCATCATGAAAATCGGATTCATTGGAGCCGGCAAGGTTGGATGTTCCTTGGGCGCCTATTTCGGACAAGTTGCCGAACTGGCAGGATATGCTTCGCAAAGCACTGCTTCGGCCGAGGAGGCGGCAAGGCTTACCGGCACCCAGTCCTTCCCAAACGGCGCCGAACTGCTAAGCAACTGCGATGCCGTGTTCATAACCACTCCCGATTCCCAGATCAATGCTGTTTGGGAAGACCTTAAAACTCAACTCGCAGAGAAAAATGGCGCTTTTGCTGGCAAATTGGTTTGCCATTGCAGCGGAGCGATGGCATCAACCGAGCTTTCTGGAGCAGAGGAGCTTGGGGCTTGCGTCTATTCCGTGCATCCGCTTTTTGCCATTTCGTCCAAAACAGTAAGCCGAACCGAATTAGGCAAGGCCTTCTTTGCTGTTGAAGGCACGCCGAAAAGGCTTGACCTTATAACCAGCATGCTCGAAAAGCTTGGAAATCCCTACCAGGTAATAAAAACCGAGGACAAAGTTCGCTACCACGCAGCCGCAGCCCTAGCCTCCAACCATGTAGTGGCCCTCTACCGCCTTGCGTGCGATGAGCTGAAACGTTGCGGTTTTACCGGCGATTCGGCGGAGAAGGCGCTCGCTCCACTTTTTTTGGGAAACGCCGAGCACATCGCCCATGACGGCTGCATAGAAGCTCTTACCGGCCCCGCAGAGCGCGGTGATATGACCACCATACAAAAACACCTCACATGCCTGGATGGCCAGACACGCGAGGTGTATGAATTGCTAAATGAAACTCTGCTGCGAATAGCCGCAGTGAAGCATGGGGAAATTAAGCCTGCTTAGACTCCTCACCATCGGCAGGGGCTTTGCCTAGTTTTTCCTTCAATTCAGATTCGCTGGAAGGGACACGTTCGGAACCTTCGACTGCAGAATCAACCCGATCGGCACAGGGCTCCTCGGCGGCAGGCCGGACCACCGCTTCGCCATCACCCCGGAAGGGTGCGGACTGGGCAACTGGTTGTTGGCCGGTATGACAAGGAGCTTGCTGAACCGGCACGCCGGCTTGGGGATTGAAATCTGCCTGGCCAGCAAAACCTCCTATTTGAAAATCAGAATTAGACCGCTCAATAGGCCTGCCCGTTTGCGGGTCGAAATTCATCTGACGCTCATGCTGCTGCACAGGCCGCTCTTGAGCCGAAGGGCTGGGCACAGCCTGATAAGGCTGTTGGGGCTGGGCTGCCGGCTGAGCAGCCTGCTGGAGCTCGAACGGCATAGGGTCTTCCTGGCCACCCCACTGACCAACCTGAAACTGGCGTGTCCAGTAGCCAAGGGCACGAGCAACGAGCGCCTGGGTCATGGCAGCCCCAAAAGCACCCACCAGCATAAAAGCAACAGCGAATATCAAAAGAAGAAGCGTTCCAAACAAGCCAAACGTTGCCATTGCGTCACTAGCGCCATGCAGAGAATACAGCATGCCATAGGCTATAAGAGCGAATGCTGCAGCAAACAAGAAGACGGAAACAAACGCTAGGAACCCAACGATGCACGCAGCGATGAGATACATACCGAAAATGCGCAGTATACCCTTGAAGTCATAGCGCAGCATTGCCCAGATCTTGCTGATCTGGAATCCGGCAGAAAGGGTTCCGTATAGAGAGGTGCGCATAAAGCCCACCCAGCCAAAGAACACAGCAGCGATAGAGGCAGCCAGCAACAAAATGCAGAACAAGAATTTCAGAAAGACAACGCCCAAAGCAGGACCACGGTTGCCGTACACCGCGCTCGAGCCGCCCAAGAAGATATCGGAGCAAGCCTGAATAAAACTTGGAATAAGGGCAAGCACGATGCCTATTACCAAGATGAAGAATCCGCGCTTGTATAGTTTGCCATCTTCATTGCCGAAGATCTTTGCGGGCATGGGGCGATGGACATTCCAAGCTATATCGCGCGCCCAACCATACAGATAGCCATTCGAGACAATAACGCCGAAGAAGGGAACCAGATTCAGCAAGCCCATACGCAAAATTTTAGAAAACCAACCGGGCGACTTGGTAATATCGCCCCATGCAGCGGCAAAATAGCCTTTTTCCATTTGAGATTTCCTTTCATCGAATGCGCAAGAGCACAGAACGTACGGGTTCGCCGAAAAGCCCAAGCTTCAGCTCACCAAACTATACGCGACCCAAAGCATGTGCGGCGCAAAGAAGCCGATGCGTAAACGTTTAGACAAAAACCCAACATTAAGCCTGCTGGCAAGGCAATAAAAAAAGCGCCCGGCAAATGGCCGGGCGCTTCGAAGACTCTTAAAGAAATGAGTTACTTCAGGGTAACAGCAGCGCCAGCTTCCTCGAGCTTGGACTTCATTTCCTCAGCAGCGTCCTTAGCAACGCCTTCCTGAACAGCCGTAGGAGCGTTCTCTACAACTTCCTTAGCTTCCTTCAGGCCAAGACCGGTGATCTCACGTACAGCCTTGATAACAGCGATCTTATTGTCGCCGAAGCCCTCGAGCATAACGTCGAACTCGGACTTCTCTTCAGCGCCACCCTCAGCAGCACCGCCAGCAACAGCAGCTACAGCAACGGGAGCAGCAGCGGATACGCCGAAGGTCTCCTCGATGTCCTTTACCAGTTCAGAAGCCTCGAGCAGGGACATTTCCTTCAGAGCTTCGATGATCTCTTCGCGAGAAACAGCCATGTTAGTTTCCTTTCATAGGGCCGGGAGCCTTCCCCCGACCGAACTTTTCAATAACGTTATGCGGCTAAGCCGCAATTTGAAGCTTTAAGCAGCTTCCTTCTGGTCGGCAACAGCCTTGGTTGCCTGAGCCAGACCGCTGGGTACCCCATTGAGGGCGACAGCGAGACCACGAGCAACGCCGGAAATGGCGCCAGCGATCTTTGCGTACAGCTCTTCGCGAGAAGGCAGGGAAGCGATAGCCTCCACCTCTGCGGCAGAAACAGCTGCACCTTCCATCAAACCGCCCTTAATGGTAAGGGTTTCATTGGTCTTGGAGAATTCCTTAACGGCCTTAGCTGCGGCAGCAATATCATCACCAGCGAACACGAACGCGCTGGGACCATGAAGCATGTCGTCGAGCGTGGGCAGCTCAGCCTCGGACAGAGCGATGGACATGAGGGTGTTCTTGTAAACCTTCATGGTTGCACCAGACTCACGTACGCTGTTGCGGAGCTCCTGGACTTCCTTAACGGTAAGACCGCAAGCGTCTACAACCCAAACTGCGCCTGCACCCTCCAGATCTTCCTTGATGGAAGCGAGCGTTGCTTGATTCTTTGCACTTGGCATAAATACACCTCCTTTTTCCCAAACTCGGGTTCCGCCCCAAGGGGTGGAGTCGTGCTTGGAAAAAAGAACGACCCCTACCGTCCTAAGACGCAGGGGTCGAAAAAGCGCGATACTTATCAACCACCTCGGCGGGCCGCTCTGTTGCGATTAAACCTTTCGGTGCCTGCTGTCTAGGGCAGCGGAACAGATTTCCGTTGTGCCGTGAAAAACACAGCTCGAATAGTTTCCCAAAACCGAATAACCCAGTCAAGGCTTTTTGGACGCATCGCCACATTTCCTGCATTCAATGGCAAAAAATACTCGGAGGCCCCGCAACGCACGCACGTGCTACCGCTCACAGACCCATGCTTATCGCCCACGAACGCATTCTTGAACGAATGCGGCAAAAACCTGAATCTTATATTTGTCTATCGAGAAAGGACCCCGATGAAAGTTGCGTTCTTCCCTGGGTGCATGGTTGACATGTTCTACCCAGAAGTGGGAATCGCTGCCGTAAACGTGCTTGAGCGCCTTGGGTGCGAAGTGATGCTTCCCGACGATCATGTATGCTGCGGCCAGCCTTTTTCCAACTCCGGCTACATTGAAGAAGCCAAGCCCATGATGAAGAAGGTCATCGATGCTTACAGCGGATACGACACCATCGTTTCGCTTACCGGCTCATGCGCTTGGGCAATCAAGGCCGAGTACCCGCAATTCTTCGCCGATGACGAGGAATATAGCCGAAAAATTGCCGAGCTTGCTCCGCGCATTTACGAATTCACCCAGTTCATCGTTGATGTTTTGGGCGTTACCAATGTTGGTGCAAAGCTCAATGGCACCGTAACCTACCACAAGAGCTGCCACCTTACGCGCATGCTGGGCATCAAAGAACAGCCGTTGAAACTGCTTCAGAACGTTGAAGGGCTGAAGTATGTAGAGATGCCCGAGGCTGGCCGCTGCTGCGGATTCGGCGGCACCTTCAGCGTTAAGGAACCCGAGGTTTCTGGCCATATGGTGCAGGAAAAAGTTGCCTTCGCACTGGCAACCGATGCCGACTACCTGTGCGGCGCCGACCAGGCCTGCCTTATGAACATCAAAGGCGCGCTCGACCGCCTTATCGAGCAGGGCGTTGTTTCCAGCAACATGAAAGTGCTGCACATTGCCCAAATCCTCGATTCCGGATTGGAGGCATAAGCATGCGTATCATCTATGACGATGCCCCCATTGCCGACCGTATTCACCGTTCGCTTTCCGATTCGTTCAAGCATCGCGCCATCGAAACGGCACAGGACGTTATTACCGGCAAGCGCGATGCCCTGGTTGCCGAAGTAGACAATTGGGAAGAATTTCGCGAGCATGCCGCGCAGATCCGCGATCATGTGCTGGCCAACCTCGACTACTACGTACGCGAGTTCGCCACCAACGCAGAGGCCAACGGCGCACATGTGCACTTCGCGCCCACCGATGACGATGCCCTGGAATGCATCTTGGACATTTTCGAGGAAGTAGGCGCCAAAACCTGCGTTAAGTCGAAAAGCATGATGACCGAGGAAATAGGACTGAACCCCTTCCTTGAGGAACATGGCATCAAACCCGTTGAAACCGACTGCGCAGAGCACATTATCCAAACGGCAGGCAACGCGCCTTCACACATCGTTGTGCCCGCATTGCATTTTGATCGCACCTCCATTCGCGACTTGTACCACGAGCAAAAAGGCTACGAGGGCACCAATGATCCCGAGGAAATCACGCGATTCCTACGCAAGACCCTTCGCCCGGAGTTCATGAACGCCCCCATCGGCGTTACCGGCTGCAACTTCGGCGTAGCCGAAACCGGCTCTTGTACCTTGGTTTCCAACGAAGGCAACGCGCGCATGGCATCCAGCATCCCCGAAACGCAGATCGTCGTTATGGGCATGGAACGCATCGTGCCCGACCTTCGCTCGCTTGATGTGATGATGAAGCTGCTGGTACGCAGCGCAGTTGGCGCCAAGATCTCTGGCTCGTTTTCCATCAACACCGGTTGCCGCCGCGAAGGGGAGGCCGATGGCCCGAAGAACGTTCATATCGTTATGATCAACAACGGCCGTACCAAGATTCTGGAAAGCAAGTTCCGTCCGATGCTTCGCTGCATCCGCTGTGGCGCCTGCATGAATTCCTGCCCGGTATACCGCCACATTACCGGCCATGGCTATGGCTCCATCTACCCTGGCCCCATGGGCGTAGTGCTCACTCCGCTTTTGGTCGGTTACGAGAAAACGGCAACCATGCCCTATGCCTGCACTCTGTGCGGCCAGTGCGCAGAGGTTTGCCCTGTGAAGATTCCGCTGCCTATGCTCATTTCGCAGCATAGGCGCAACGTGGTGAACGGCGGCTATGTATCGCCTGCCGAAAAGGCCATCTTCACTGCAGCAGCTGCAACATTCAGCAGCCGAAAGGCCTACGGCCTGGTTACCACCGCAGGCGCTCCAGCAATGAAGCTCATTTCCGGCGTAACCAATCAGCTAGACCGAAGCGACACTTGGATCCCCATCCTCAACGGCTGGCTTTCATCGCGCAACCTAGACACCATGTCGAAGCAAAGGTTCCGCGACTGGTTCGCCCAGCACGAAAAAGAAGTGGCCAAGCAGAAGCGCCAAGAAACCGCCGAGGCTATTACGAAGGCATGCCACGTCGCCGCAAAGAACGAGGAGGCATAGATGAGCACCGTAAGCATGGACGAATTCCTGCGTCCCATCACCGAAGCGCTTGGGCACAATAGCATCGCCGATTGGGTTGAACCTTGCGAGGCAACGAAAGCCCCCCTCCCCCACGATTATCGCGAATACAGCACCGAAGAGCTGGTTGCCAAGTTCACCGAAGAGGCAACCAAGATGGGCACCATCGTTCGCGAGGCAAAAAGCGAAGAGGTTGCTGAAGCTGTTCTTGGCCTTGTTCGCGAAATCGGCACTGGTGGCTGCATCGTATACTCCGATGTGCCCGAAGTTGACGGTTACGGCATCCCCGATTTGTTGAACAACAATAGCTTTGAAGCTGTTCGCTGGAACCCCACGAGCCGCGAAAAGAGCATGGGGCGCGCCGAAAGCGCCGACATCGGCATTACCTTCGCTTCAGCCGGCATTGCCGAAACGGCAACCATCATGCAGCGCTGCACCGAGAAATCGGGCCGCGCCGTTTGCCTTCTGCCCATTGGGCACATTGCCCTGCTGAAGAAGAGCACCCTGTATCCGTACATGACTCAGCTCATGGATGCCTGGGAAGAGCGCGTTGCAGCTGGCGAGGAAATGCCTTCCAACGTAACCTTCATCAGCGGCCCCTCCAACACGGCCGACATCGAGCTGGTTCGCGTTGTGGGCGTGCATGGCCCAGTCTACGCAAGCGTAGTGCTTATCGATGAATAGCCAACTCTTCGCGTAAAGCCAAACCGTGTAGCCCCTTCTGCTTTGCAGGAGGGGCTTACTTTTTAAAAAATGTGGAAACAGGTTCAAAGATCGTCGCAGCAGCTCCCCAAAAGCGTTTTGCAAATTCAGGGGAGTTGGCCGACCATCTTTGATGGCGGCAAAAAACTTCTGCAAATCCAGACAGAGCTCAATGCCGCTGTCAAAGAGACTTCGAATCGGCACAAGCTAAGCCACTTCTTTCCCAAGCAGCAACTTCAAAGCCCCATCCCCCACCAACGTAACGAAAAGGGTTCTTCGCTTTCACGAAGAACCCTTTTTGAAGTTTGGGCAAATGAATCTTTAAGCGGCCGATGAAGTGCTGCTAGAAGTCTCGATTGCGCTTACCGTTGCCATGGAATCGCCGCTTGCGGAGTACTTCAGCGAAATACTATCGCCTTCCTTATAGCGGACAATATCCACCACTGAAGCTACCGAGCAATCGTAGAGCGTGTTGTCACCGCTAAGCATTACGTAATAATGCGAATTGCCGTCCAAGACCACCTGGGAAATAAGCGAGATGGTGCCTGTTGCCGTACCATCGCCCTTAGAGCTCGAATCGGAGCTGGAAACGCCATTGGCGCGTAGCAGCTTCTTGTACGACTTCTCGGTTTCCTCGAGCGTATCGCCCACCGCTACATTCTGATAACGCTGAATATCGATCATGGCGTATTTCTTAACCAGGCCAGCGTTATCCTTCAGGGCCATGAAGTAAGTAGGCTGGTTATCGACGTTAAGGAGCAAGGGGAAGGTTGATTCGTACTTCAAGTTCTGAACCTGGCCTTCAGCAGAGCTCATGGCCGATTCCTCCGTTGCGCCCGCGACAGCGTAGAACTTCGATTCCGCTGTTCGCTGATTGATAAGCACGAAGCCAATAATGGAGTTATCGGAGGTGGCAGAGGTTACGCCAGAGTACACCCAAACATCGTCGTCCTTGGCGATGTAGTTATAGCCAAGGTCGCCGTTGCTGCCAGGCGTGGTCTGCTTAACGCCGCTCTGGCCCAACCAGGAATTGATCCAGCCACCGGAAAGCGAACCGCTCCAGTTGTACTGCTGGATGAGCAGCTCGGCCGGGAAGGCACGGTCTACCCATGAGGGAACCTCGCTGATGTCGAGGTCCTGGCATTCACCGGTGCTGGCATCGCACAAAATAACGCGCGATACCGTTTCGCCGCCGAACAAGCCCACGGTGTAATCGATAACCGGGTAAATCCAATAGGGCCTACCGTCGTCATCGATTTCGAAGGACTTTTCGCCAAAGATATAGAACGGATGCGTGAGCTGCACGTGGCGGTCTACGTTATTGAAGAACGGGTCGGAATCGGAGTAATAGATGGGATCGTCCAGTCGAACGATTTCGGTATCCTGCGTGCTCATATTAACCACAACGTATGCGGGAATGCCGGTTTCACGGTTAGACCACCATTTGAAAATATCGGCATAGTTAAGCGGGCTTACGCGAACCGGCATATTCTTATAGTTGATCTGGGAATATAGGCTAGAAATTTCGAACTGGGAAACATAGTCGGCCATGGAGCCCATGGTTCGATTGCCCAGCAAAACAGCCGAATCGCGGTCGATGAACGGAATGGTGGAATAATCGGCCTGCTGAATATCCTGAGCAAAATCGCTGTCTTCGGTATTCAAGATGGTGGAATATTTTTCTGCATTGCCAGGGAACAGCGTAAGCGATGCCACACCGCCCAGCACACCGATAAGGGCAATAACAACCGGCACCAACATAAGGCGGCGGAACCTACTCGACTTCTTTTCATTCTTCTCATGCTTGCCCAGGCCACGGTCGTAGATCTGGCAGAACAAGAAGAAGATCACAAAGGAAGGAAGCAGAATAACAATGCCAACGAATAGCCACAAATCCAAGCTGTGGACATTAATTGCGGGATGGAACCACCAGTAAGCGATTGCCGCAACAATAAGAACGATAATGCCGAACGCTAGGAACGATTTGCCGCTCATCTGGGCCATGCGATTGCGAATCATTTCAAAGTCTTCCGATCCGCTGCGGCGACCACCGCGACCGCCCGAAGCACCGCCCGCACCAGAGCCCCCGCCCTGTGCGCCACCAAACTGATTGAGCAAGTCGGCCCAGCTAGTTGGCCCCTGCTGATTGGAATCAGCCATTTGTTTCCTCCCTCTAATTAGTACTAGGGAACAATTCTAACGGAAGTGTGTATAAGCAAACGAAAAAAGACGGCGCGTGCTGTAGCAACTGCACGCGCCGTCTTAATGTGTTTGGTTTGATGGTTACTGCGCTAGGCCAAGGAGCGAAGCACGTACTGGAGAATGCCGCCGTTGAGGTAATACTCGCCTTCGGTAGGTGTGTCGATGCGAACCACCGCAGTAAATTCAACCCTCGAACCATCGGGCTTCACCGCCGTAACCGGCACGTGGCCAGGGCAGGGCAAACCTGCAGAAAAATCGATGCCTCCAACCGTAATGGTCTCAGTGCCGTCAAGGCCCAAGCTCTCTACGCTCTGACCTTCTTCAAATTGCAAGGGCAAAATGCCCATGCCGATAAGGTTTGAACGGTGAATGCGCTCGAAGCTTTCAGCAAAGGCAGCGCGAATCCCCTGCAGCATAGGACCTTTTGCAGCCCAGTCGCGCGAAGAACCGCTGCCGTACATCTTGCCGGCAAGAACAACCAGAGGAATACCTTCCTGTTGGTAATGCTCGGCAGCATCGTAAACGGCCTTGATTTCTCCGTCCAGCAAATCACGCGTCCAGCCGCCGCGCTTCCCTTCAGCAAGCTTGTTCATAAGCTTCACGTTTGCAAAGGTGCCACGCATCATAACCTCATGGTTGCCACGGCGAGAGCCATAGGTGTTGAAATCGGCAGGCGCGACCCCATGCTGCTCCATATAGCGTGCCGCAGGTGAATCAGGTGCGATTGCACCGGCAGGCGAAATATGGTCGGTAGTAATAAAATCACCGACATTGAGCAGCACACGCGCGTCCCTGATTTCTTCAGGTGCCGTGGCTTCACGCTCCATCCCGTCGAAGTACGGCGCGCGACGCACATAGGTGGAAGCTTCGTCCCAGCTGAACACATCGCTAGCCTCGCGGCCAAGCTGCTGCCATTTCTCATCGCCTCGGAACAAGCCTTCACCTGCGCGGTCGAACACTTCCTTGGTACGGCACTTGGCCAAAAGCTCGGCAACTTCAGAAGCATCAGGCCAAATATCGCGCAAGTAAACCTCGATGCCTTCTGCGTTAACGCCCAAAGGCTGGGTTTCAAAGTCGAAATCCATGGTTCCAACCAACGAATAGGCTACAACCAGAGCCGGTGCACAAAGGTAATTCTGCGAAACATCAGGCGAAATGCGGCCCTCGAAGTTTCGATTGCCCGAAAGGATGCTGGCCAACTCAACCTTGTCGGCAACGTCGTGCATACCGGGCAAAACCGGGCCCGAGTTGCCAATACAGCTCATACAGCCAAAGCCACAGGTATAAAAGCCCAGCTCACGGAGGGAAGGCATGAGACCTGCCGCATCTAAGATATCTTCCGTTGCACGGCTGCCCGGGGCCAGGATGGTTTTCACCCAAGGCTTAGGGCGCAGACCGGCCTTTGCTGCATTGCGGGCAAGCACACCAGCAGAAAGCATCATGCTGGCATCGGTTGCGGTGGTGCAACTGGTAACTGCCGCAATGGCCAAGGCACCATGGGTTACCTCGTAGCTCTGACCTAGCACATCAACCGAGACCTTCTTCGAAAGGTCGAGTTCGCGCTCTTCGCACAAAGCATTGAATCGTTTCTTGGCATCGATAAGGTCGATACGATCATGCGGACGCGAAGGACCCGCAACGCTGCGCTTAACAGTAGAGAGATCGAGCTTTAGCACCTTGGAATAAGTTCGGGGCTCTGCCGTGGGGTCGTTCCAATAACCCTGAGACTTCGCATAAGCCTCCACCAGGGCAATCTGCTCAGGGCTTCGTCCGGTGAGCTGCAAGTAATCGAGCGTAGCCTGATCCACCGGGAACAAAGTACAGGTAGCACCGTATTCAGGGGTCATATTGGAAATGCAGGCACGCTGAGTTGCGCTTAAGCTGGCAAGGCCTTCACCAAAGCACTCAACAAAGCAGCCAACCACACCTTCAGCGCGCAGCATCTGCGCAAAGGTAAGCGAAACGTCCATCGCGCTTACCTCAGGCGAAAGCTCTCCGGTGAGCTCGATGCCGTACACGCGCGGCACCAAAGTAGTGATAGGCTGGCCAAGAGCAGCAGCCTCAGCCTCAATACCTCCAACACCCCACCCAAGCACGCCAATGCCATTGGCAGTGGGCGTGTGGGAGTCGGTACCTACCAGCGTATCGAAGTATGCCAGCGTTCCCTCTTCCGTTTCCTTCGTCATGGTCACAGAAGCGAAACGTTCGATGTTCAACTGGTGGCAAATACCTGCTCCGGGAGGTACGATGCGCACGTTTTCAAACGACTCCTGCGACCACTTCAAAAACTCATAGCGCTCTTTGTTGCGCTGGAATTCCAAGTCCATATTTGCTTCCAGCGCCCCAGCGCAACCAAATTCATCGGCAATGACCGAATGGTCGATTACCAAGTCGCAGGGAACTTGCGGATTAATGCTTTTAGGGTCACCGCCAAGCTGCATGCACGCCTCACGCATAACAGCAAAGTCAACGAACACGGGCACGCCGGTAAAATCTTGGAAAAGCACTCGTGCGGGGCAGAATTCGATTTCGCTGCCTACCTGCCCATTCGTGCCGGCTTCCACCAATCGACCCGCCAGTTCTTGGGCTAGCTCATCCGAATCAGCGTTGCGCAGGATGTTCTCCAGCAAAACCGTAAGTGAATAAGGCAGTTTTTCGTAACCTGGAACCTGACTAACGGGGAAATACGTGTAACTGGTGTTGCCTACGTTCAGTACCTTCGAACGATTGGACATGGGAGCTCCTTCTTTCTGCGACCGTTATGGCTGTCGCTAGCCGGCAATGGGACTACGATGCAACTGCTGCACAGCTAAAGGCAGGGAGCAGCTATGCGCGCTTGAGCACAGAAATCAGCTCTTCGGTGAACTCCGTGCACGAGGCGGCAGCCTCTGACGAGCCCGTAGCCTTGCGAATATCTGCAGTTAGGTGTTTGCCTTCCGCATATACCGTCCGAACGGCATCGCGGATTTTCTGAGCAACCTCAAGCTCTCCCAAATGGTCGAGCATCATAGCTGCGGAAAGTATCTCGGCGGTTGGATTGCAAATGTCTTTACCGGCAATGTCGGGCGCAGAACCGTGCACTGCTTCAAAAATTGCGTAATCAGGGCCAATGTTTGCGCCAGGAGCAATACCAAGACCGCCCACCAAGCCAGCGCACAAATCGCTGGCGATGTCGCCATACAGATTAGGGAACACGATTACATCGAACTGCGAAGGGTCCATGACAATGTTCATGCAGAACGCATCGATAATGTTGTCGGTAAATTCGACATCTGGATATTCGGCAGCAACTTCACGCGCAGTACGCAGGAACAGGCCATCGGAGTGTTTCATGATGTTGGCCTTATGAGCTGCGGTTACCTTCTTACGACCATGCTTCTTCGCATACTCGAAAGCATAGCGAACGATATTCTTCGTAGCTGTAACCGATATAGGCTTAATGGAAATGCCCGAATCGGGGCGTATGGTGCCTGCGCCCTTTTCTTCGCAGAATTCGATAAGCTCCGCAGCATCGGCGCTTCCCTCTTCAAATTCGATACCAGCGTACAAATCTTCGGAGTTCTCACGGACAACAACAAGATCAACATCTTGATAGCGACCGCCTGCGCCAGGAATGGAAAGCACGGGGCGGAGGCAAACATTGAGGTTCAACGTTTTACGCAGGGCCACATTAACGCTTCGAAAACCCGTACCTACAGGGGTGGTGATTGGACCTTTAATGGCAACCTTGTTTCGACGAACAGCCTCGATAGTGGATTCAGGCAACGGAGTTCCACAGGAATCCATCATATGGGCGCCGGCTTCGGCAACCTCCCATTCGATTTCAGCTCCTGCAGCTTCAACTACTCGCTGCATTGCGGCAGTGGTTTCCAGACCAATGCCGTCACCGGGAATAAGCGTTACCGTGTGCTTAGCCATTAAAAAGCTCCTTCGCTTTTGGCTCGGGCAACGTTACGTGCACGTTGCCAGTTTGTGACTAAGCAATATCCTACTCAGTTTGGAAAAGAAGCCAGAAAAGTACACCCAGAATTAACGCAAACGTAGCGTTAAATACGGTTTATGGGATTTTACGCAAGGGTATCCAAAATTGCCTGGCTTCGACGCTGTAAAGCTCCCTTGCCATGCTCGGAATCGAACTTGACGCGTTCGGCCAAGCCTTCTTTAACCTCAGCAGCTATTTTGCCGGCGGCAAAAGAATTGATGGCAACGAGCATATCCTGATACTCGTAATCGCCGTGATAGCACTGAATAGCCTCATCAAGAAGGGGCCATACCTTCTGGGAACGATTTTCGGTAGTTGCGCCAAGGGTGCACAGGAAGCGGAGTGCAGCAAGGCGAACAAAACCATTGTCTTCATCGAACAATGCGGTTTCAGCGCCAACTAGTGCCTTATCGCAAGAACGAGAATCAACATGAACAAGCTCGGTAAGAACGTCAAGCGACTCCCAGCGAGTTTGAGCTTCGGGGCGATCTAGCGCTTCGATGAATTCATCGGAATAAGGAGCAATTTTCTCTGGCGCAGATTTAGCAACCAATGCCAAAACGGAGGCGGCGTTCTGACGGCCACGACGAGACGAACTGGAAAGCTGCTGAAGGATTTCGGTAAGCACCTCTTCAGATCCAAGTGC
>CAZQWR010000024.1:0-16025 GCA_964597085.1 uncultured Cryptobacterium sp. | reverse complement strand
AGAATGCCTCCCATTTCTCATGTCCAAGAAATGGGAGGCAGTTCATATCCAAGGAATGGGAGGCTGTGCATGTTCACTTGTGAGCTTATTTACGAAAGCTAGTTAACCTGAACTAGGGAAAACACTTCAACGCCTTCCGTGGCCTTGCTTAAAATCTTGCGCGGCTCAAGGAAAGCCAATTCCATGAGGAAGGCATAGCCCGCCAGCTCAGACCCGGCTTCCAGAATAAGCTGCGCTTGGGCTACAGCGGTTCCGCCCGTTGCGATCAAATCATCCACGATAAGAACCTTGTCGCCCGGCGCAAGGCCATCAACGTGCATCTCCAGTTCATCTGTACCGTACTCGAGCGCGTAGCTTACAGAGCGCACTTCACGGGGGAGCTTACCTGTCTTACGGCAAGGTACAAAGCCCGCACCAAGAGCATAGGCTACTGGAGCGCCGATGATGAAGCCACGAGCCTCAGAGCCAACTACTTTGGTGATGCCTTTCCCCTCGAAGCGAGCGGCGATGCGCTGCACCGCGCTGCGGAAGCCTTCAGGATCACTCAAAAGCGTAGTGATGTCCTTGAAAACAACCCCTGGCTGCGGATAATCAGGAATATCGGTAATCAGGCTTTCCAAATCAAGCTCGGCCATTAGAAACCTCCCCTATCATTTTTAACCTTGGGTATTGTACCGCCGCCTTGGGGATTTAGCGCAAAGGAACAAGATGGTATTCGTCGGGCAACTCATCTTTGCAGACCAGGTACTTCAAATACGCCATGGTTTGCGCAATCAACGAACGCTTACCAAAGATGGTCCTCTTCTCCCATGGGGTTCGTTTAGCCGCTTGCGTTGAAAGGTAAGCAAGCTCCCCTGGGTCGGTTATGCCCGTCTCGCATAGCGCCCGAAAACTCTTTACCTGCCTGTGGTAATGATCCGCAATTTTTGCGCATCGGTTCTTAAGGTTTCTGCCCTCTTCTCCGTGACCGCACAGAACCAAATTCGCATCAAGATGCTGCAAACGGCTGTTTGAACCCAACAGAATGGCCAATTGATCTTCATTGCCCTCAACCATTACAGGCGGATAACCATTGAATAAAACGGCGTCGCCACCTACGAACAATTTCGATTCAGCATCGTAAAGACACAGATGGCGCATATCATGTCCAGGAGTTTCTAAAACACGAAGGCAGTAATTTCCTACGGTAATCTGGTCTCCTTCATGAAGAACAGAAAGCTCCCCGCAAAACGATTCGCCACTCTTAGTCATTGGCTCCCAATATTCAGCATCGTAAACATCGATAACCTGGTGAAATGAGCTAACCCTACGCTCAATTTCGCCAATCTCAGATGCAGCCATTACAGGGCACCCACGCTGCTCGTAAGCACCGATGCCTCCATAAACACGCATTCCAGGGCGCCATATCTGGGCTAAGCCCGCACAATGATCCCAATGGAAATGAGTGATAAATACATCAACCTCATCCCACGAAATTCCAAGCTTTGACAATGCAGTGTCATAAGCAACTAAAGTTTCTGGTTCATCACAGCCTACGTCTACGATAAGGGTACGGCCGTTTCCTTTCCCTTCTTCACCCTTGAATATATAAGAATTGGTTGGGCCAATCGCTAAAGGCATAGGAAGATCGAGGCGAAACAGACCACTTGCTATCTCTTCCAGCCTAGAACGATCCGAGTATTCAATGGGCATACGCGCCATAACGCTCCCCTTTCAACGGCCGCTTGAGCAAGTACGCTGCAATTGTAAGGCACCTGCATCCGGCACTAAACCCTGCTAAAATTGCAAAGTTTGGAATTTTCGGAGGTACCAAATGCACACCACCCTGCATAAAGCGCAAAGCCTTTTTCTTTCACTGCTTCTAGCATTTGGCCTTGCAACCTTTACGGGCTGCAGCTCTAGCAATAGCGCTCAAAACCCCCAAAGCGACCAGACCCAATCGCAATCAGCCGACACTTCTAACGTACAGAAGGTTGATTCCTCTACCGAGGTGCCTGAATATTCAGGCCAGCCTTACATTGAGATAAACAACAACCAACCAACTTTTACCGAAGAAGAAAAACAGCTTTCCAGCTTCGAAAGCTATTCCGAGCTTGATTCCGAAGGGCGTTGTGGAACAGCCTTCGCCTTGGTGGGTACCGAAACCATGCCAACCGAAAAGCGCGGCAACATTGGGTCGGTAAAACCAACCGGCTGGCATCTTGTTAAGTACGACTGCGTTGATGGCAAATACCTGTACAACCGCTGCCATCTAATTGGCTATCAGCTCACTGGCGAAAACGCTAACAAACAGAACCTCATCACCGGCACTCGCTACCTGAACGTAGACGGCATGCTTCCCTTCGAAGACGAAGTGGCTGACTATGTGCACGAAACCAACAACCACGTGTTATACCGCGTAACCCCCGTTTTTGATGGAGACAACCTGGTTGCCAGTGGCGTCCAAATGGAAGCCGAATCTGTGGAAGACAACGGCGCAGGCGTAAGCTTCAATGTGTATTGCTACGACAACCAACCCGGCGTAGATATCAACTACGCATCCGGCGAAAGCTGGCTCAACGAAAGTGCAGCCGAAACCGCAGTTACCGAAGATTGGCAACCGCACGATTACGTGCTGAATACCAAAAGCCTGCGATTCCATAAGCCAAACTGCTCTGGCATAGACAGCATCTCCTCCGCCAACAAGCAAGAATGGAACGGACAGCGCAGCGACCTTATCGACCAAGGCTACAAGCCTTGCCGCACCTGCAACCCGTAAAGCCCGCTTTACCCCTCTGAACGTTCAATCAAGAAAGCAAGAACCCCTTGGCTATCAACGATTTGAAACCAAACAAGAACAGCTATGCAAAGCATGCTCAAAACAGCACGCGAAAACAGGTAACCCGAAGGAAAGCCGTAGAAGGCTCTTCATTTGGCGTGGTAAAAGTTCAGCCTGCCTGGTTTGTAACCTGGGGGCTTATAGCCATCCTGATTATCGTTGTGCTTACAACGGCTGCGCCCGCAGCGGCAACTGCGGTTAGTACCGTAGCAAGCACCGCCACACCGGTTAAGACCGCAGCAAGCAGCGTTGGCAATTTCCCCGACAAAGTTGAAAAATGGCGCGGCACTGTAGAAACCGCTTGCAAAGACATAGAGCTCGACACCAAATGGGTAGACACGATTCTTGCCATGATGCAGGCAGAATCGGGCGGCAACACGGGAATCTATTCCGTAAGAGGCGTTAGCCGCGACATAATGCAGGCAGCAGAAGGCTGTGCGGGTACAAACGCCGGAAAACGCAACGTTATTGAAAAAGGCTCTTCCGCTTTAGCGGCTTGGGGATACAGCTCTTCCATCAACTTCGATGGCGAAACCTGTACGGCTTCCATATACGCAGGCGCGCTTGAAACAAAGCAAAACGTTGAACTTTGGGAAGGTTGGCTGGGCCCTATCGATGTAAACGACACCGATTTAGTGGCGCAGATTGCCCAAGGCTATAACTACGGCGCCGACGGATGGTTCGCCTATTGCCATCGCAACGGAATCAAAAATTGGGATTACGCCGATTCCAAATACTACAGCGGCGTTATCGGAGGCGGCACCGCCAATCATGGCGCAAAGGTGGTTACTTTCTATTCCGCTGGGCGAAGCGCATAAGAAGCGCCGAAATTTTTATTTGAGGGCCTACTGATAAGCGGGTCCTTTTCATTACACAACATACAGCAGGCATGCATTCAATGCTCATAAGCAAATTTGATACTCGGATAGCTGAATTGCGAGCCTATCCAAATGAGCTGATCCCACACCCTGGTTGCTGCAAGCAGCACACATTCTGATACATAGGGTTTTGCAAGTGTGCTCGCAGGAACCGCCAAATCTCGGATTCTTAAATTTAAAGCTATTTCGCAAGCTGGCTAAACAATTAGAAAGGCGAGCACTTGCCCGCCTTTCAAAAAACTCTAAGTTGTTACCGGCCTAAGAGCATAAACCCTAGGCCGTTTTTCTTAAGAATACCGACTTCTCTTCCAATGTTGGTATTGGTTCGTTGCATTCCTCTTCGATATTGCCATCGTAAACGTAATGCTGCGTTTCCTTAGCCACTACGCCCGTCATAACAAGAACCATAAGGATATTCGGTATGGACATTAGAGCGTTAGCGATATCGGTTGCAGTCCAGGCAATATCGCCTACGCCAATGCCACCAAGGAAGCCCATGCAAATGTACAAACCAATGTACAGAGGCACCCAGCGACGGCCGAACAGGTAAAGGGTCACGCGCTCGCCGTAATAGCTCCAGCCAAGAATAGTGGAATACGCAAAACAGATAATGCCAAGCATCAGTACCGGAGTGCCAACCGTAGGAATGGTGGCAAATACAGCGTTAGTGAGAGTAGCGCCATCGGTAACTCCCATATCGGCAATTAGCGTGGGGTGAGCGCACAGGGAAGAAACAATTACCAAGCCGCTAACCAAGCAGATCACAACCGTGCACCAGAAGGGACCGGTCATTGCTACCAGAGCCTGGCGAGCCGGGTTCTTGGATGCTGCAGCGCTGGAAACCAAGGGGGCAGTACCAAGACCGGCTTCATTGGAGAACAAACCGCGCGCGCAGCCAAACTGCAAAGCAACCATGAGGCCAGAGCCAACTGCGCCACCGAAAGCCGCACGGGGCGTAAAAGCGCACTCAAAAATGAGTTGGAATGCCTCAATGAGATAGCCGGAGTTGCAGATAAGAATGTAGAGGCAACCCAAAATGTAAGCGCCGCCCATGAAGGGAACCAGCTTTTCGCAAATGCTTGAAACCTTCTGCAAGCCACCAACGATGATAAGAAGCGCAGAACCGCAAATGAAGGCAGACATGATCCAGGGCTCCACGCCGAAGTTCGCCTTTACAACACTGGTAATTGCACTGGTTTGAACAGCGCAGCCAATGCCGAAAATAGTGAAGCAGGCCATAACAGCAAACCAAATAGCTGCAATCTTTGCCCACCACGGCACCGTACCGTCTTCACGCTTGAAACGCTGCTCCCAAACGTGCATTGCGCCGCCCATCATCTGACCGCGCCAATCCTTTACGCGGTACTTCATAGCGGCAAACACTTCGGTGTATTTTGTGGCCATGCCAAGAATGCCCGTAAGCCACATCCATAGCACGGCTCCAGGCCCACCGGAAAGAACGGCGGTTGCAACGCCAACGATAGAGCCAGTTCCCAAAGTTGAGGCCAAAGAGGTGGCCATTGCACCAAAGTTGCTGATATCGCCCTGCGCACCATCGTCTTTGGTCACAGAAAGCTTAAGAGCCAAAGGCAGTTTGCGCTGAATGAACTTGGTGCGAATGGTGGTGTAAATATGACAGCCCAAAAGAAGGATGATCATAGGCGGACCCCAAACAGCTGCGTCCACCGAGTTGAGGATTTGCGTTAATTGTTCCATCTGAAACCTATTCTTAATTTATGGGTAAGAGCTAAGTGGGTATTTTAGGCTTACTTAAAGGGATTTGAAGAAATCATTCATAAAACTGCATGTTTACCCCGCAAACGGCATGAATAAATCAACTACCGCGCCTTAGCTGGGGAAATAATCCATGCCTGGCGAATATGCCAAAAGTCTTGAGCGCATCATCGCCTAAGGCTTTCGATTGTTAGGGAAATGCATGCACGCCTAATCGTGGACATACTGCAAATAATCATTGCGAATGTTGAACATGACAAACTTCAGGTATACGTTCGGTTAGCAATACCCCCCAAGCAAGGAGAATCTAGCGTTATGCTCGCCCAAATTCTTGAAGCCGCAATGCTTATCTGTTTTGGCCTTTCTTGGCCACTGAATGCCTATAAAAGCTACAAAGCACGAACGGCAGCGGGTTCGAGCTGGCAGTTCATTATGCTCATCACGGTTGGCTACCTTGCCGGCATCGGTGCAAAGATTGCAGGTGGGTCCATCAATTGGGTGCTTGCTGTCTACTTCCTTAACCTGATATTCCTAGGATTGAATTGGGCTGTATACTTTCGCAATCGAAAGCTCGATGCAGAAGCCGAGGCAACGGCGGCAACCGCTTAAGGGCTATCGCACGAACCAAAAAGGCACCCGGTGGGTGCCTTTTGTTTTGAAACTAGTCTTCGTTGTAACTGCCTCTGGAACTAGAGCTTTTGGATTTAGATGAACTGGAACTTGATACAGCTTCATCGGTTTGGGGCAGATCGTGCACTTCAGAAAGAGCAACCAAGCTAGTGTTGGCGCTCTTGGCAACGTAATCGCTGGAATGAACCAAAGACGTAAACGTAAGAATGGAAACCAATACCGCAATTACCAGCAGCGCTGAGGCAGCAATTAAAAATCTAAAATTCGCGCGTTCTTCTCGCATTGCCATACGTCTTTCTGTGGTGTGATTTTGCTTCGTTTTTGACGTGGGTCTACTTTAGCAGAACAGCGGCTGCAGAACCCGGTTGGCTTTTTGCAAAATGGCAGGTTGGTTACACAAGTTAGTAGCTGTTTTCAGTTCCTCTAAAATGAGCACACAAAACCATATCAAGAATCGAGGCACATATGCCAGCATCCAAAGAAGAACGCAAGGCAGAAGCAGCAAAGCACCTTTCCTTCGTAAAGGGACTCTTCCCCACCGAAACCGAAGCAGCAATTGCATCGGTTCACATCTACGAAGATGGCGAAGGTCGCGAACTCGAGCTTCCAGAGGCCAAAGCTGAAGCCACAGCCACCTCGGTTACCACAGCCTTCGCTGTAGCCGCATTGCACAGCGCTCACGGTAAGGTTGCCTTGGTAGACCCAGCTTCTTTCACGCGCGCGGGCGGCAACTACGAGGAAGGCGCTTTTGGCCCCGAGCAAGTACTTTGCTCGGAAAGCAACCTCTATCCCATTCTTCAGGGAATAAGCGGCGAATACCACCGCAAGAACCGCGGCTTTGCTCGTGGGCAGCTGTTTACCGACCGCGCAGCTTACCTAACTGACGTTGTTTTCAACCGTGATGGCTCCATCCGCAACGCAGACGTCATTGTTCTGCCAGAGCCCAATCGCCAGCGCGCCCTGGAAAACCATCGCTCGGAAAAAGAATGCGACACCTGCTTGGCGAACAGAATCGAAACACTGCTTCGCATCGCAGCCGCAAATGAAGTCGAAACGCTCATCGTGGGCGCCTTTGGAGCAGGCCGCCAGGGCTTCCCTGCTCAGCAGGTAATAAAGCTTTTCAAAGATTGGATTGAAGCGCACCCTGGATCCATCCCCAATATCGTGTTTGCCGTTCCGCGCGTACATTTTGAAGCATTCAAAGAAGCGTTTGGCCAGCCCGAACCTGTTGCTGAAGAGGCTTCTTTCGAAGAGCAGGAAGAAGACGAAGGTTTCGATATAAACGATCTTCCCGAAGGCGTTACCCTTCGCTAGGCAGCTGCGCAAACAAGCACGCAAGCATCAGCAAGAAACTTTAAGGGCCCCAAATTTTTGGGGCCCTTTGCTATGCAGTGATGTCGGCTTCCGAAACAGGAATTGCGGCCTTCAAGGAGCTTAGGCTGGTTTCAATTTGACAGCCTATGCGCCCACCGCTGAAAATTATGCGTTCATAGAGCACGGCCGATTCATCAATGGTGGTAGTGAAAAACTTCTTCATGCCCAAAGGACTGCAACCACCGTGAACATACCCGGTTAGCCCCAGCAACTCCTTAGACTTCAGCATATGAATAGATTTTTCACCCACGGCATTCGCAGCTTTCTTCAAATCCAGCTCCATGGCCACGGGAACCATGAACACATAGTGCTCCCCGCTTTTGCCTACAGTTACCAAGGTCTTGAACACCATATCGGGGTCCTCGTTCAAAATACGCGCAACCTCTACGCCCGAAACCGCTTCAGGGCATTCAAACCAATGGGCCCGGTAAGGCTGATTAGCACGCTCCAGTTCGCGCATTGCGTTGGTTTTCTTGTCTGCCTGCTTTGCCATTTATGCCTTCTTATTACCCCATTAAACATTTGAAGAAGTATCCGAATTTTCACCAGAACCAGAATCTGAGCCATGGTCGGGCACCGGAGAATTGCCCTGCTGAGCCTCAACGCTAGTTTGAGGTTGGGCTGCTTGGGAAGCCTCGCAGCCAGAGCTGGTTCCCACCTCCGATGAAACCGTCATGTTATGAAAACGCTCCTGAAGCCATTCATCGGGGAAAACCGCATCAAGCATAATATCAATTTGCGTTCGCGGCGGAATGTCCATGGCTCGTTCGCCTTGCCGGTGAATAGCCAATACGGTTGCAAAGCAGTTAACCGTCATGAAAACAAGCATAGCCCAGGTCAGAATGGCAAAAAGCTTGCCGCGCCTTCCATCACGCCTTTCAACGAAGAAACGCTGCACGCGCTTGATTACGGGCATGATCATGCGAACCCAGAACAAGCCCAGGCAACCCCACATAACGCCAAAGAAGAAATTCGTCCTGCCGCCTATTGAGCCGAACGTACCTGTGTAGTCCCAGGCAATTGCATGCCAAAACGTTTCCATCATCCAACTGGCGCAGAATTCCAAAGTTGCGCCAAGAACCATCGAAATTAAGAAAATTATGAGGTCGTGAGTGTAGTAATACCTGTTCAGGAAGAGGGTAAGCACCACAGCACCTAACCCATAGATAGAGCTGAAGGGGCCCCACACAAGGCCTGCACGGCTTTCGTATTCGCCGAACACCACCACATGGAAGGCGTCTTCCAGAACTAGCCCCAGAAAAGATCCCAGAACGAACAGCCAAACAAGCAAAAACAAATCCAACTTAATGTAAGCAGGCGCCATTTGCGCTCGGGCCGAGCGTACGGCAACGCTATCCAGCATGCGCTGAGCAACGGCCGGCGGAATATCCACTCTGCCCGTTACAGCACGGGGTCCATGCTCAAGCCCATCGCTGCACGCAGGCGCAAGCTCATGCGCACCACCACCAAAAGCAGCGGCTTTTCGCATGGAATCGGCCGGATCGCTACGGGCTTCTTCTGTTTGCTCACCAAAACTCATAACAATTGACTATATCAGCCTAAAGCACGCAACCCAACGGTTTCATATGCACCCCAATCCAACCAGAGGCAAAATATGCGCTGGAAGTCTAAAGCCACCATCAAAAGGGTTAAACTTGTATCCATATATACCCGCCCGCCGGCTACGGCCAACCGAAAGGAAGCGCACATGCGTCTGCTCGAAGAGCGAATCCAAAAAGACGGCGTTGTGAAAAGCGCCGATGTTTTGAAGGTAGATTCCTTCCTTAACCACCAAATGGACATTGCTCTGTTCGAGGAAATGGCCAACGAATGGAAGCGCCTGTTCGAAGGCAAGAACATCAACAAGATACTTACCATCGAAGCTTCTGGCATTGGCATTGCGGCTATTGTTGCTCGCGTGTTCAACGTGCCCGTGGTGTTTGCCAAGAAAGCCCAGAGCATCAACTTGGACGGCACCGTATACGCAACGCGCGTACAAAGCTTTACCCACGGCAAGATCTTCGACGTTATTGTTTCCAAGAAGTTCGTTGGCCCAGAAGACCACCTATTGCTCATCGACGACTTTATGGCAAACGGCTGCGCAATGAATGGTCTCATTGAAGTTTGCGAAGACGCGGGCGCAACCATTGAGGGCATTGGCATCGCCATTGAAAAGGGCTTCCAGGAAGGTGGCGCAAAGCTGCGCGAGCGCGGTTACCAGCTGGAATCGCTTGCCATCGTTGATTCCATGGACCCAGAAACCGGAGTGATCAACTTCCGATGAAACTGAAGAAGAACCCTTCCCCCGCTAAAAGCCAAACAGCAGAAGACGCTGCGCTTCAAGAAGAACTGGCGAAGTTCAACGGCAGCATTTCTATAGGCAGGGCACTTCCCTACGGCATCCAGCACGTTCTGGCCATGTTCGTTGCCAACCTTGCCCCCATTGCCATCATTGCCGCAGCCGCCGGTTTCGACGAGCCAACCACTGCAATTCTTATTCAGAATGCAATGCTGGTTGCCGGCATCGGCACCTTCATTCAGCTGTTCGCCATTTGGCGTATTGGCGCGAAGATGCCCATCGTTATGGGCGTAAGCTTCACCTTTGTTACCGTGCTTTGCGGCATCGCGGCAACATATGGCTATAGCGCGGCAGTAGGCGCAGTTATTGTAGGCGGCATCGCAGAAGGCGTGCTTGGCCTGTTCGCCAAGTATTGGCGCCGCTTTATTACGCCCATCGTTTCGGCCGTTGTTGTTACCGCCATAGGCTTCAGCCTGCTTTCGGTAGGCGCAGAAAGCTTTGGAGGCGGATCTGGAGCAGCAGACTTCGGCAGCCCCGAAAACTTGGCCCTTGGCTTTATATCGCTTGTGGCGTGCCTAGTATTCCAAGGTCTGGCAAAAGGTAGCACCAAGCAGCTTTCGGTATTGTTTGGCCTGGTTGTTGGCTACGTGGTTGCCATCTTCATGGGCAAAGTTGATTTCAGCGCATTTCAGGGGCTGAGCGTTATCAGCTGCCCTCAATTCATGCCATTCACCCCCGAATTCCAACCCGGCGCCATTATTGCCGTGGTTCTGCTGTACCTGGTAAGCGCTGCGGAAACCTTGGGTGACACCGCCGCTTTGGCGAGCATCGGTTTCAAGCGCGTTCCTACCGAGCGCGAATTCAGCGGCGCAGTAGCCGCCGACGGCTTTACCAGTTCTATCGCAGGTTGCTTTGGCTGCAGCCCACTTACCACTTTTGCACAGAACATCGGACTTATTGCCATGACCAAGGTTGTGAACCGCCGCGCTATTGCCTGCGGCGCCGCTATTTTGGTTATCGCCGCATTCGTGCCCTTCATCAGTACCATATTCAGCTCGCTGCCCGATGCCGTTCTGGGTGGGTGCACCATTATGATGTTCGGCAACATTGTGCTTTCCGGCTTCCAGATGATTGCAAGCGCAGGCTTTACCCAGCGCAACATCACCATTGCTGCAATTTCCCTGGCAATGGGCATTGGCTTTACTCAGGTAAGCGACATCTTTGTTGCCTTCCCCGAGCTGCTGCAGAACATCTTCGTGGGCAACAGCGTTGCCCTGACGTTCCTGGCGGCCGTAGTGCTTTCCTTCGCTCTGCCTAAAGACAAAACCATTGACGGCCCGCTGGTTGTATCCAGCAAAACGGTAGAGGGTACCGAGCCAAATCAAAACGTGACTGCATCAGAGGCCGACGCAAAAGAGCAGGCACCTGCTGAACCCCAATCCGGCTTGGAAGCATCCGCAAACAGCAATCATTCCACTGAAGCAATATCAAATGCTACAGAAGATGCAAAACAAGAAACCGCAAACGCGTAAGGGGATACGATGAGCACTGCGGAACAAAAAACAGTTGTAATTGGCGTTAGCGGCTGTATTGCCGCCTACAAGTCATGCGAGATTCTACGAGGACTGCAGAAGGCAGGCGTGCGCGTAAAGGTTGTTATGACCCAGCATGCAACGCACTTCGTAGACCCCACCACGTTTCGCGCTCTTACCCACGAGCCGGTAGCCGTTGGGCTCTTCGATGACCCGAGCGACCCCATTCATCACATTTCGCTAGCGCAGGAAGCCGACCTTCTACTGTTGGCACCTTGCACCGCCAATGTACTGGCAAAAGCCGCCCATGGTTTAGCAGACGACTTGCTTTCCACCACAATTCTTGCCTGCACCAGCCCCATTTTGGTTGCCCCTGCAATGAACGTTCATATGTACGAAAACGCTGCAACCCAGGCCAATATGCAAACGCTCAAGGCCCGCGGCTTCCATTTCGTCGAAGCCGACTCGGGCTATCTTGCATGCGGCGATGTGGGCAAAGGCCGCCTGGCTGAACCAGAGCGCATTGTTGCAAAAACACTGGAGCTGCTAAACACCGAAGCTCCAAAGTGCGACTATGCAGGCAAACGCGTAATGGTTACCGCCGGCCCCACCGCTGAACCTATCGACCCTGTTCGCTACCTTACCAATCGCAGCTCTGGCAAATTCGGCTACGCGCTGGCTTCTGCTGCGGCAAAGCGCGGCGCCCAGGTAACCCTGGTTTCAGGCCCAGTGGCGCTCCCCGCCCCTGCTGGCGTTGAAATGCGCTATGTAGAAACCGCAGAAGAAATGCTGGAAGCCGCCAGCGAAGCCTTCGAGCAAGCTGATGTTTCACTTTTTGCTGCAGCTGTAGCAGACGTACGCCCGGCGCATGCCGCTGAAAAGAAACTCAAGAAGGGCATCAACGACGCTGAGCTTTCCGCCATCCAGCTAACCGAAAACCCCGACATCCTTAAAACGCTGGGTCACCAGAAGAAGTCGGGCCAAATAGTGGTTGGATTTGCCGCAGAAACCAACGACGTTATACCCAATGCCCAGAAAAAGCTGCAAAAGAAGGGCGCAGATATGATTGTTGCCAACGAGGTTGGCGCAAACAAAACCTTTGGCAAAGACGATGACGAAATCTGGCTCGTAACCCCCGATGGCGCCGAGCACATAGAACCCGCCCCCAAAACAGAACTGGCAAACGTGATTCTTACCAAAGTGCTTCAGCTGCAATAAGCATGCTTACGAGCAAGCGAAGGCAAGCCTCGGCTCAGCTTCAACAATGGCCCAGCATAGCTGGGCCATTTCTGTATAACAAGCTGAAGACAAAACGAGAGCTAAACAAAATCTAGGCAAGCTCAAAAAGCTATTCCGTGCGGGCATCGGAGCTTCTGCCAACCACGCTGGAAAGCACTTGAATAACCTGATTAACATCAATGGGCTTAGCCAAATGAGCATTCATTCCCGCGTCTAAGCACTTCTGTTCGTCTTCCTTGAAGGCGTTGGCCGTCATGGCAACAATAGGCACCTCACGCGCGTCCTCAGTGCCGCAGGAGCGAATTGCCGCAGTTGCCTCATACCCGTTGAGCTTGGGCATCATAACGTCCATCAGCAAAACATCATAGGTATGGGCGGGATTCTCTTTGAACATTTGAACCACTTCGCGCCCATCGCGTGCACGCGTTACCTTTGCGCCATGGTCTTCGATAAGCGTAATGGCAATTTCGGCATTAAGGTCATTGTCTTCGGCCATGAGAATATTCAGACCATCAATGCCGCTACCGGCAACCTCTTCAGGCTCCACTTCCTCAGGCTTGGGGGAAATCTCAAACGGGATGGTAATGATGAACGTACTTCCCTCACCCTTCACGCTCTGCACTTCAATAGTGCCACCCATCTTGTCCACGAGCTTCTTAACAATGCTCATGCCCAAGCCGGTACCCTGATAAACCGTGCGGACATCTAGGGAAGCGCCTTCCTGGGCAAAGGGCTCGAAGATATGCTCAACGAATTCTGGCGACATGCCAATGCCCGTATCGGAAATAGTCCAACGGTAGGTAACGCGAAGACCATCGTTAAGCAGGCATCCAACGGAAGTAGTGATGGACCCATTGGGTTTGTTGTACTTGATGCAGTTGCCATAGATGTTCATGAATATCTGACGAAGGTGCAAAGCGCTTCCGTAAACATATTGAACAGGCACATCCTGCTTGCCCAAAGCTAAGGTCTGGCCGTTTTCAGCTGCACGACCCTGGATCATCGCTCCAATGCTGTAAGTAATCTCGGCCAAATCAACTGGCTCATGAGCCAACTCAATGGTATCGTCTTCGAGTTTGCTCATTTGAAGAACATCGTTGATGAGCGAAAGCAAATGGTCGGCCGCAACGCGCATCTTATCTTGGTTTTCACGTACAAGCTTGACGTCATCGGCATGCGTACGATTGATTTCAAGCAAGCCTATGATGCCGTTCAAAGGCGTACGGATATCGTGGCTCATACGGCTTAAGAAACTGCTCTTTGCGGCATTTGCGGCTTCCGCATCACGCTTGGCCCGCATCAAGGCGCTCATTCGCTCGCGCTCAACATGCTCGATGCTGTCTACGTTGCGCAAACCAACAATGAGAACATCGGGGTTGTCAACGTAGAGCCTAATTACCTGAATTTCAACTGCAGTGATATGGTCGCCCCAAATAGTGAAGTGGTAACGGCGGGTAACACTATGTTCGGTCTTAAATAGCTCATGTAACTTAGAGCGGCTGAATTCTGTAAGGAACATATCCTGCTCTTCAGGTACGATGAAACGCTCCACATACCCCCGAACCAACACGCTGTATGGCTGCTCGCGGTTGATGGATTCATAAGTGTCTTCGTCGATATAGTGCGGATTGAATTTCTCAATCGAAACGATGTCTTTGCGCAAATCCGCCAGCAGAATAGAAACGTAGTCTTCGCCCAAAGCCTGCGTGATGGAGCGATTGTGCTCCAGAGCATCGCGAGCCTTTTCCACTTGGGCAAGCGCTTCTTTCAAGGCAGCGTTTTCCTGGACAGCCTCAAGCGAAGCCTCCAGCTGGCTGGTTTGGAATAGGTAGAAATAGAACAGCGTGCAATACACCATGGAAGTGCGCATGATGTTGCCAATCTCAAAGAACACCTCAATAAACGCAGGCACCATTACGCAAATTACAATGAAGCCAAGAATGAACCAATCAAGCCTCTTCCATCGCGAGTTCTTCTTGAAAAGCGCGAACACAAACATAATGAGGTAGTAAAGAAGTACAACGAAAAAGAAATAACCCAAAGGCCCACGTACGAACTGATTGGCGTCTGTAAAGCCGTAAAAAACATCGGTGAAGAATACCGAAAAGGCAGCAAAGATATTCACCAAACCTGGAGTGAAAATCACAACGTTTTGAATTGCAGGCCTTTCTTTTGGCAAAAGAACCAGCAAGAGCAAAAGCAAAATAACCGGACGTACAAAATAGCAAATGGCGCTACAAAAACCGCGAGCCAGGGTGTAATAAGGAAGCCCGCCTAAAACAAGTTCGATATTCGAGAAAGCTATCTCCGCCGCTTCGCAGAAACAAATCCCAAAGAACAGGTAACGGGTACGCTTGTCCAAAGAACGGCTGCGAAAGGTTACAAGGAATAAGAAGATAAGCCCAACAGCAGGCGCAAAGTTATTGAGCCAAATTTCATTAGCGCTCATGCTCAAGGCCTCCTTCCTCTGACGAGGATCATTATATGCCCGAACAAAAGAAAACCGCTGGGCAGTTACCCAGCGGTTTTAGTTTCGAATGGTCGGGTTGACAGGATTCGAACCTGCGACCCCTTGACCCCCAGTCAAGTGCGCTACCAAACTGCGCCACAACCCGATTCGGTTCGCTGCTCTGTTCAAGCAGCTTGATTATAGTAACGCAAACATCAATGATTGCAAAGGTAAATTTTTAAAAACTTTTCAGCAATATCGAAAAGCTTTTACAGGAAGCTAAACGACTCCACTTCTTCGGGCGCACAGCTTTCGGGCAAGTTCAACCCACGGCCTTCGCTGCAGTACTTCAGCAGAACTTCCCTACCAAATTCCGTAAGGCCAATACGGCGATTGCTGAGCTTGCGCAGCGTAAGCTGGAGGTCTTCGGGCACAGGTGCCAAGAATTCAAGCGTTTCACCGGTACGAGGATGCTCGAACTCGACAAAATACGAATGCAAAAACTGACGCGTTAAACCAAGATTGTCTGCCTTGCCAGGCGTGCCGTACATAGGGTCGCCCACGCACCAGTGGCGAATATATTCCATGTGCACGCGAATCTGATGCGTGCGGCCAGAATAGAGTTTGCACTCGATAAGGCTGAAGCCATTGTCTTTATTGGAGCTTTCAAAACGCTCCAGAACCTTGAATGTGGTTACGCTGCTACGCGCTTGAGGCTTATCGGAAACCTGCATGCGCGTACGTACCTTATCGGAGCGGAAGATAGGCGCATCGATAAGGCCGGTGTCGCTGGCAATGTTACCGTGCACCAAGCACAGGTAACGGCGGTTAACGTTGCGGGAGCGAATCTCGTCCTGCAGCTGGTAACCAACCTCATCGTTCTTGGCAACGAGCATAAGGCCGCTGGTATCGCCATCAAGGCGGTGAACAATGCCCGGACGATCATCGCCCTGGATGTGAGCCAGGTTTTCGCGGCCGTATTTGTAAATGAGCGCATTGGAAAGCGTGCCATCGGGGCGACCCGGGCTTGGATGGCAGATAAGCCCTGCTTGCTTGTTAATAACAGCCATGT
>CAZQWR010000023.1:2408-16041 GCA_964597085.1 uncultured Cryptobacterium sp. | reverse complement strand
GGATGGCTTTCGCAGGCGCTGAACTTCATCCCGCCTGCGGCGTTCGCGGCTCTTATCGCCAACGACCTGTTTTCGCCCACCATGTTCGATGCGGGCATCTGGCCTGCCGCCATTCCTTTAGTGGCAACTGTTGCGGTAATAGCCGTTGCCATCAAAACCAAATCGCTGGTGTGGTGCATCATCGTGGGTGTGGGTATCTACGGCCTTCTTCTTTTGTTGTAGCCAGCGAATAGGCTGCCCTTCGTGCTAGGCGGGCATTTCTCGGCGCTCTTGCGTTTGGTGGCTGTTTTTTGGCAGCTTGGTTGCCGTCGTTCGGCGACTCGGGATTGGTGGCTTGCTGGCATCGCTTGGCCTTGCTGCTCAGAAACTTTATTTGCAAACCTCTTCCCATTGCATTCTGCTAGTGGGGAAGGCCTCTGCTTCGTGCCTGCACATGCTTCGCTAATTTCCTTGCGCTCCCTTGTATCTGACTTCATAGGAATCTGCATCTTAAATTCGCCCTACTCATTTATTATGGGCTGATTTTCTAACTGTCTTGTCACCTGAATTGTCACGTGTAAAGTACGGTGCTACACTACCGCCAACAACCCCGGCACGGCAAAGGCGTCGGGCACTAGGAGGAAGGGCGAAATCGCATGAGCACCGTTGCAGCGTCGTTTAAGGCGCAAGGCTCGAAAGCACAGGCCTGGGGAGCAAGCCCGGGCGTTTTTGGAAACCCGCGCGGCCGCGAGGACTGCCCGCAGACGGAGGCCCCTCTGAACAGTTTCGCCGCTCAAGTGCCCGACCCTGCCTTGGTTGCCCAAATCAACCAGCTCAAAGCTGAGCGCGATGCCGTTGTTTTGGCGCACTACTACGTGCAGCCCGAGGTGCAGGCCGTGGCCGACTACATCGGTGACTCGTTCTACCTGGCAAAGCTTGCCGTGGAGCTTCCCGCAAAAACCATCGTGTTGGCTGGCGTGGAATTCATGGGCGAAAGCGCAAAGCTGTTGAACCCCAGCAAGGTAGTGCTGTTGCCCGAGCCTTCGGCCGACTGCCCCATGGCGCACATGGTGGCGAAGAAAACCATCGAAGATGCTCGCGCCCAATACGGCGATGACCTGGCCGTGGTGTGCTACGTGAACTCCACGGCAGAAATGAAAACCTGGAGCGATGTGTGCGTAACCTCTTCCAATGCAGTGAAGATCTGCCGCGAGGTGCCGCAACATCACCTGCTGTTCATTCCCGATGTTAACCTGGGGCGCTTCATTGCCAAGCAGGTGCCTGAAAAGCATGTGATTCTGAACAAGGGCTATTGTCCGCGCCATCAGCGCATCTTGCCGCAGGAAATTATTGCATTGGAGGAAGAATACCCCGAAGCCTTGGTTCTGGCGCACCCAGAATGCACCGAAGAGGTGCTGGCCGAAGCCGACTACATCGGTTCTACCAAGGGCATTATCGAGTTCACCGAGAAGAGCGATGCCAAGGATTTCATCATCGTAACCATGGTGGGCGTGCTGCGTGAAATGGAGCTGCGCAACGCAGGCTCTGGCAAACGCTTCCATTTCACTCGCCGCCTTCCCGTGTGCGAGAACATGACCACCATCACCTTGCAGAAGGTGGTGGACTGCCTGCAAAACGAGCAGGTGGGCGTGCAGGTGCCGGAAGATTACCAAGAGCCGGCGAAGAAGGCGCTCGAGCTGATGCTCGAATACGCGGCGCGATAAGGGATGAGGATTTTGAACGCGAAAGAACTTAACTGCGATGTGGTAATTGCCGGATGCGGCGTTTCCGGGCTGTATGCGGCGCTGAACCTGCCGGCTTCGGCGAATATCATCATGCTCACCAAAACCACGGTGGAGGAATGCGATTCCATGCTGGCCCAAGGCGGCATTTGCGTGTTGCACGATGAAGCCGACTACGATGCCTTCTACGAAGACACCATGCGCGCCGGCCATTATGAAAACCGCGCCGAAAGCGTGGACATCATGATTCGCTCCAGTCGCGATGTCATCAATGACCTGGTAAAACGTGGCGTAGAATTCGAGCATGAACAAAACGGCGAGCTGGCATACACCCGCGAAGGCGCCCATTCGCGCCCACGCATCTGCTTTCACGGCGATATTACCGGCGAGGAAATAACCACGAAGCTCTTGGCCAACGTGCGCCGCCTTCCCAACGTGAGCATCCTGGAGCATGTGGAGGTGGTTGACATCATCGAATCTCCCCAGCGCGACCGCTGCATTGGCGTGGAGTGCGTTTGCCGTCGTGGTCTGGAGCGGGCGCGGAAGGGGACCGCCTGGTTATTCGCGCGCCGTACACCATGCTGGCTACCGGCGGCATTGGCGGAACCTACGAGCGCTCAACCAATTTTCCCAGCCTTACGGGCGATGCCTGCCGTATTGCCCGCAACCACGGTGTGGAGCTGGAGCATATGGACTACGTGCAGATTCACCCCACCAGCCTTTACGTGAAGCACCCGGGCCGTGCTTTCCTTATTTCGGAATCGTGCCGTGGCGAAGGGGCAATCCTGCTGAACAAGGCGGGCGAGCGCTTCACCGACGAGCTGCAGCCGCGCGATGTGGTTTCGGCCGCCATCTACGAGCAGATGGAAAAGGACGGCACCGATTACGTGCGTCTTTCGTTCGAGCGCATGGCGCCCGAAGAGATAACCGGCCATTTCCAGCATATCTACGAGCACTGCCTGGAAGAGGGTTTCGACCTGTTGAAGGAGCCTATTCCCGTGGTCCCTGCGCAGCACTACTTCATGGGCGGCGTGCACGTTGATTCCAATTCGCAAACTACCATGCCCAACCTTTTCGCCCTGGGCGAAACGGCCTGCAACGGCGTGCACGGCAAGAACCGCCTGGCCTCCAATTCTCTGTTGGAAAGCCTGGTGTTTGCCCAGCGCGCCGCACGTTTGGTTTCGACCAAGGAGGCGAAGTAGATGGATCTGGCAGCACTTACCCTTGTTGCCGACGAGCACATTCGCGCAGCTTTGAAGGAGGATATAACCAGCGAAGACGTTTCCACGGCAGCGGTGATGCCTGCGGCTAGGCGCGGCTCGGTGGAGCTCATTGCCAAGCAGGAAGGCGTAATAGCGGGCCTTGACGTGTTCGAGCGCGCATTCTATTTGTTAGACCCCACAGTGAGCTCTGAGCGCAAGGTTGTCGACGGCAGCCGTATTGCTCCTGGTCAGTTGCTGGGAGTGGTGGAGGCCGACGTGCGTGCCCTGCTTTCGGCTGAGCGCGTGGCGCTGAACTACCTGCAGCGCATGAGCGGCATTGCCACCAAAACCCGCGTTGCGGTGGACGCACTTGAAGCGGCGGGCTCCAAAACCAAGATCGTAGACACCCGCAAAACCACGCCCGGCATGCGCCTGTTCGAAAAGGAAGCCGTGCGCATTGGCGGGGGCGGCAACCATCGCTTCAACCTTTCCGATGGTGTGATGCTGAAAGACAATCACCTCGATGCCGCAGGTGGCGTTGCAAAGGCGGTTGCTGCAGCACGAGCTTACGCACCTTTCGTTCGTAAAATCGAAGTAGAGTGCGAAACTCTTGAGCAGGTGCAGCAAGCCGTTGACGCTGGGGCTGACATCATCATGCTGGACAACATGGATGCCGCTACATGCAGGAAAGCACTCTCCCTTATTGATGGGCGCGCTCAAACCGAGCTATCAGGTAATATTTGCCCAGAGGCTTTGCAAGAAGTTGCCCTTTTGGGGGTGGATTTCATTTCGTCGGGGGCGCTCACGCATTCTGCGGGTATCCTCGATTTAAGCCTGAAGCACTTGCGGGTATACGAATAAGGAGGGCTGCCATGCCGGGAAAAGCCAATGAAGCGCCAAGTGCGCAGGAGCGCCGCTCCCGTATTTTGGAACAGTTAACCGAATCACAGCGCCCGCTTTCGGGTGGCGCACTTGCGGCCCTGTTGGGTGTGAGCCGTCAGGTAATCGTGCAGGACATTGCCTTGCTTCGCGCCAACGGCAACAACATAGTTGCCACTAACCGCGGCTATATGGTTGAGCAGACCGAAGGGAAAGATGGCTGCGAGCGCCGTTTCAAGGTGCACCATTCCATCGAGCAAACCGAAGAGGAGCTAACCCTAATCGTTGATTTGGGCGGTGTGGTTGAAGACGTTATGGTGAACCATCGCGTGTACGGCAAGGTATGCGCTCCCTTGGGCTTGAAGAGCCGCCGTGACATAGCCCGCTTCGCCGAAGATATGCGCACAGGTAAATCTTCCCTGCTCATGACGGTAACTTCGGGTTATCACTTCCACCTGGTTTCCGCTGAAAGCGAAGATGTTCTAGACGATATCGAGCACGCTTTGGCGGAAAAGGGATTTTTAGCCGACTATCTTCCCCACGAGCGCGATTGAACTGGTATCATGGCGCTTGGCTTTTCGTAGTCCAGGCGATATGGCCGGCAAAAATGTGGTGCTCGCGTAGGGGGGCGAATTAATTAGCAAGAAACCCCTTGCGCAAGTAAATGACGCACAGTATAATTCTCTGCTGTGTCAAAAGGCACCCTATTAGTGAAACTAAGTGTTGAGCATATAGAAGGAACGGAAAACCATGGATATTATCCGCGCAATCGAGCAGCAGCAGATCAACCCCGAGGTCGCAGACTTCAACGTTGGCGACAACGTTAAGGTTCACTACCGCATCAAGGAAGGCAACCGTGAGCGCGTACAGGTCTTCCAGGGCGACGTCATCCGTCGTCACGGTGCTTCTTCTCGTGAAACCTTCACCGTTCGCAAGATCAGCTTCTCTGTTGGTGTAGAGCGTACCTTCCCGGTTCACTCTCCCAAGATCGAGAAGATCGAGGTTACCCGCCGCGGCGATGTTAACCGCGCCAAGCTCTACTACCTCCGCGATAAGGTTGGTAAGGCCGCTAAGATCAAGGAAAAGGCTTTTAACTAGCAAAAAGATGAACCGCCTACGGGCGGTTCTTTTTTTGATCGAATGAGACAGGATGACGCTGCGGCTGCGTCCAGCACGCCAGCTTCGCGCGCTCCTGAGAGCTCGCGTACCTTAGTACGCCACGCCCTCACGAGCCCACGAATCTGACGCACTGGACGCACCCTCGCTGTTTCGTCCAACTCTTCGAGTGGGCAGACGGCTCGCTCGGCGGCCTGACGGCCGACTTCGCATCGCCTCGTTGCGGCAATGGGAGACTCGTTTGGTTGGGCCTTTTGGTGCTGCCGTAGGCTCGTTTCGGCGATGGAGGGAATTGCCAGGTTGAAGCTTTGCTTGTGGCGCACGGCTCGCTCAGCGGCCTATTGGCCGGCTTCGCATCGCTTTGTTTCGGCGATGGGGGATTCGTCGGGTGCGGGCTTTGCTTGGGGCACTTGTTGTTTCCTTCTGTCTTTGGACGAATCCTTTTTCTTTGTTGCTCCTGATGGGCAAATTGGGGGCTTTATCCTCTATTACTGCAATCGCAATGGGTATCATTGGTTGAGTACAAACGATTGGAGATTCGAATGCAAACGGTGAGCGATATTAAGAGGCGGCTTTCTTCGGCCAATGCAGAAGAGTTTGCTGTTTTAGAGCGCTCGCTTATGGCCGATACGCGTAAGGGCGTGCAGGCGGCCTTGGCTGTTGCTCGCCGTCGTTTGCAGGTAGAAGCGAAGGAGCGCAATCGTGTTTCCTCTTTGTACTCCTATCAAGAGCAGCTGGCTGAAGGAAAACTGGTTGTTGGACTCGATGAGGTTGGGCGTGGGCCTTTGGCTGGGCCGCTTACTGTGGGCGCCGTGGTACTCGACCCACAGGCTCCTCAAATCGAAGGGCTCAATGACTCTAAGCAGGTTCCTGAAGGTCACAGGCCCGCATTGGCTGAAATGGTGAAGGAATATGCGTTGGCCTGGGCGATTATCGATATTCCCCCTGCTGAAATCGACGAAAAGGGCATGACGGCCTGCCTGCGAAAGGCGTTTAGCGCTGCTATTGCCAAGGTTGAAGAGCAGGGTGTGAAGCCCGAGGTGGTTCTGCTTGACGGCAACCCGCTTCACCTTGACCCGCGCGAAGTGAACGTAGTGCACGGCGATGCGAAGTGCGCTTCCATTGCTGCAGCTTCCCTTATTGCCAAGGTTTCGCGCGATGCTCTGATGGTTGCTTACGACAGCGAATATCCTGGCTATGATTTTGCCTCTTCGAAGGGTTACGGCAGCGTCAACCATCGCAATGCCATTGCCGAAAAGGGTCTAACGCCCATCCATCGCGTTTCCTTCTGTCAGAACTTCCTTCAGGAAAGCTTGTTCAATTAGGCTGTTTACCTGGGATTTCGAATAATTTTCGACAAATTTTGGAATTATTTTCGCAAGTTTTTCGAAAAATATTCGAAGGATTTTCGCACCTGTTTGGAATAACTTTCGCAGCGCTTTCGCATATCGTTCCAAAATAAATTAGATTCCATCTATATCGTTCTCCTTGACCGAAGGAGGGCGATATGACCAATTCATCCATAGCAGTAGAACCTGAATCCGAAGAGCAAGAAAAGCCAAACGTTTCCAAGGGAAAGCGCAACAAGGAGCTTGGCGCTCGCGGCGAGCTAGCCGCAGTGCGCTTCTTGAAACGCAGGGGCTACGAAATCCTTGAGCGCAATTGGACATGCATTGCCGGCGAGGCCGACATCATTGCCCGCTGCGGCAATTGGCTGTGCTTTATCGAAGTTAAAACGCGCACCGGCACGGCGAAGGGCTTTCCCGCAGAAGCGGTTGATTCTCGCAAGCGGGACAAGTACGAGCGTATTGCCGCATGCTATCTGCAGGACTGCAACGAAGATGAGGTTCGTGTGCGATTCGACGTCATCTCCATCATTGTTCTTTCCGAAAATCGTGCATTCCTGCGCTTTCATAAAAACGCTTTCGGGGTGGCATGATGAAACATCGCTCTTCTTCGGTGCAAAGCGCTACTATCCGCGGCGTGAAGGCTGTGCCGGTTTCGGTTGAGGTTGTGGTTTCAAACGGCATGCCCGGGTTTTCCATAGTGGGCATGGCCGATGCGGCCATTCAGGAATCGCGCGAGCGCGTTCGCGCTGCTTTGCGGGCCGGCGGGTTTTCCATGCCCAATGAAAAGGTGGTGGTGAACCTGGCTCCGGGCGACTTGCGCAAAACCGGCTCTGGATTCGACCTGCCAATTGCATTGGGCATCTTGGCAGCAACGGGGCAGATGAACCCCGCTGTTGCCAAGGGAATGCTTGTCGTGGGCGAGCTTTCGCTGGAAGGGAGCGTGCGCTGCGTGGCAGGCTTGCTTGCCTACCAGCGCTGCGCCGCCAACGATGGGTTGGGGCTGCTTACTGGCGTTCCGCAGGAAGGCGCCCTTCCCATGAATGGGCTGGAGATGCGCTTCTTGGAGCATTTGGCGCATGTTCGGCAGCCTCGCTATGCCAAAGCACTTCCCCTGAGCCTGGAATCTACAGGTCAAGAGGGGGATTACTCGGAGGTGCTGGGGCATGAGGCTGCCAAACGCGCGCTGCAAGTAGCGGCCGCGGGTGGTCATGGCGTGATAATGGTGGGCCCGCCTGGTTCGGGCAAAACCATGCTGGCTTCGCGGTTTGGAACAATTTTGCCCGAGCTTTCGCAGGAGGCTCGGGTGGAAAGCGCGTTGGTGCATTCGGTTGTTGAAAGCAATATTGCCTCCATTTTGGCAGGACAAAGGCCGTTTCGCAGCCCGCATCACAGTGCTACTGCTGCGGGCTTGGTGGGCGGTGGCTCGCCTCCGCGTCCAGGTGAGGCTTCGCTTGCGCACAACGGGGTGCTGTTCTTGGACGAGATGTCGGAGTTCAAGGGCTCCGTGCTTCAAACGCTGCGCCAGCCGCTTGAAACCGGCTCGGTAACCATAACCAGGGCCGACGGTACCTATGTGTTCCCGGCTCGCTTTCAGCTGTTGGCGGCAACCAACCCGTGCCCCTGCGGCTATTACGGCGACCCAATCAATAGATGCCGCTGCGCCCCGGCGCAGGTGCAGAACTACCAGAACCGCATTGGAGGCCCGCTGCTCGACCGCATAGACATTCGCATAGACGTTTGGCAAAGCGAAAGCCGCGAGCTTCTTGAGCTTAAAGAAGGCAAGAGCTCGGCCGAGCTTCGCGAAGGTGTGGAACGCGCCCGGGCATTCGCTGCCAAGCGCAAGCCTTTCAGCGCCGCGCAGCGCAAGAGCATGCGTGCACTCAAAGATGCTTGCGGCTTCGATGCCAAGACCGAGGAATTCTTTCTTTCGCTTGCCGAAGCCAAGCGGCTCAGCGCCCGCGCGCTTGCCAAAACGCTGCTCTTGGCCCGCACCATTGCCGATTTGGATGAGTGCGCCCAGGTTGGAACGCCGCATGTGGCTGAAGCTTTCGGCCTTAGGTTCGGAGGGGGAGTGAAATGGTAGGAAAACCAAAAACCACACAGGATGCCAAGCGCATTCATAAAAGCCGTTATTCCAGCGTGCCCGTGGTAAAGCTCAAGGGCCCGCGCTACACCTTGCGCATGGGGCAGGCTGGCTACCCCGATTCGCTCATGCGCATTCCCGAGCCGCCTGAAACCCTGTATGTGGTGGGCAACTTGGATTCGCTTTGCGATGGGTTGGCTATTGTAGGGGCGCGCAAGGCAACGCCGTACGGTTCTTCTGCGGCGCGCAGCTTTGCCAAGATCGCAGCTCAAAAGGGTGTGCCGGTAATTTCAGGCGGGGCTTTGGGGTGCGATTCGCAGGCTCATTTGGGGGCATTGGATGCCGGAGGGCAAACCGTGGTGGTGCTGGGCGGCGGGTGCGACATGCCGTACCCGGCGCGCAATGCCGAAATGTTCCAGCGCGTTATCGATGCTGGCGGTGCGGTGGTTTCCGAGCAAGATTGGGAATTTCCGCCTTTGCCGTACACTTTTAGAGCGCGCAATCGCATCATAGCCGGGTTGGCGCGCGCCACGCTCATTGTTGAGGCGGGCTTGCCTTCGGGCACGTTTTCAACGGCGGACGAAGCATTGGCCGCCAACCGTGATGTCCTGGTGGTGCCCGGGCCCATAACTTCGCCCACTTCGCTGGGTGCCAATCGGCTTATATACCAGGGCGCCACGCCCATAATCGATTCGGAAACGTTTGAAGATGCCCTGTTTGGCCTGTTCGGGTGTTTGGCTTCGCAAGATATGCGACCCCAGGGAAAACGAGGTTCCGTAAACGACGAAGGTCCGTTGATTCCCAAAGAAAACGAGGACCAGCTGCTGGCCGCATTGTGCGCCAACCCCATGCGCTTAGAGCAAATGTTGGCACAGGAATGGGCAGGAGCGCCCAATTCCGATTCGGGGCAGCTGCTTACTTGGATTATGTTCCAGCTTGCCAACTATGAGAAGAACGGGTTGATAACCCGTTTCAAAGATGGGCGCTATGGTCCTGCTCGGGTATAGTTCAACGTATGGAAAACAATACGGTAGATATCATCGGGGCCGGCCTTGCAGGTAGCGAAGCGGCCCTTCAATTGGCCCAGCGGGGCATCAATGTTCGCTTGTTCGAAATGCGCCCCGGCGTTGGCACCAGCGTTCATCGCAGCGGCAACGCGGCCGAGCTGGTGTGCTCGAACTCGCTAAAGTCAACCAAGCCCGATAGCGCTGCCGGCATGCTCAAAACCGAGCTTGCGGCCCTGGACTCGCAGCTCATTGCCTGTGCGTACGAAAACCGCGTGGCGGCGGGTGGCGCCCTTGCGGTAGATCGCGACTTGTTCAGCGAAGCGGTTACGGCAAAGCTGGAAGAAGCGCCGCTGGTGCAGCGCATTCAAGCTGAAGTTGTGGGCTTGAGCGAAGAGGGCGCTGTGCTGGTAGCGGGCGCCGATGGGCAGCCTTACGCACCCTATGCGCCCGCCAGTGCGGTTGTCGTGGCTTCCGGCCCGCTTACCTCTGATGGTTTGGCGCAGTTCATGCAAGGCCTTGCCGGCCAGGAGCACTTGGCGTTCTACGATGCTGCGGCTCCTGTGGTTATGGCCGATTCGTTGGATATGAACAAGGTGTTCAGCCAAAGCCGTTACGAGGAAGGCGGCGGCGACTATCTGAATGCCCCTTTCAACAAAGAAGAGTACGAGCGTTTCATGGAAGAGCTGGTGGGTGCCGAGCGCGTTATCAAGCGCGAGTTCGAAACCTCCGACTTGTTCCAAGCATGCCAGCCCATTGAAGAGATAGCACGTCGCGGCTTTGACGCTCCGCGCTTCGGGCCCTTGAAGCCTGTAGGCCTTACCTGCCCGCAAACGGGTCGCCGTCCGTGGGCTGTAGTGCAGTTGCGCGCTGAAGACGCTCATGGCCAAAGCTTCAACCTGGTGGGTTTCCAAACCAACCTTACGTTTCCTGAGCAGCGCCGCGTGTTCAGGCTTATCCCAGGCCTGGAAAACGCAGAGTTCGCTCGCTATGGCGTAATGCACAGAAATTCGTTCATCGATGCGCCTCACCTGCTTAACAGCCATTTGCGCATGGTTGGCGGCAATGCGGCAACGTTGCCCGTGCCCGTGTTCGTTGCCGGCCAGTTCGGTGGCACTGAAGGTTACTGCGAGGCTATTGCATCGGGCTTGTACGCTTCGTTTGGGGTTGCGGCGCTGCTGCGCGGCATGGAGCTGGAACCCCTGCCGCAAGATACGGCATTCGGTGCGCTTATTGCGTATGCCACCAACCCCGAAACCGTCGATTACCAGCCCATGCACGTGAACTTCGGCATATTGCGTCCGTTCGAAAAGAAGATCAAGAACAAGCGCGAGCGCTACGCGGCCTATGCCCAGCGTGGCAAGGAAGCGCTTAATGCCTACGTGGAAAGCTTGCGTCAGAAAGGCTTGATGGAGTAGTGGCCGGCGAAGCGTCGGAAGATCTGGAAGAGCCATTGGGCAGCGCCCAGGGAAAATTCCCAGAGCAACTCATGCCTTGCAAATTGGGAACTGCTCTAGCGGAATCTCAAGCTGGCGAGCTGAAAGGTGGCTCGAAGAAGCCCCGTACTGGCAAGCCGGAAGCAGGTTTAGAGGAACCCTTTAACGGTAATCCGGAGGGAGCTTTGGGGGAGTGCCTGGAGGATGAGGCTGAAGGAGCACTGGAGGCCGGACGTGAGCATTCTGCCGAAGGGGAGCTTCCCTGCGCCCAGCTGCTGGATGGGTTCTGCGCATCGCTTGCCAATGAGCTCAACGTTTCGCAGCAAACCGTGCGTGCCTACCGCGCTGATGTTGCCAGCTTCTTGCGTTGGTGTGCTCGCGAGCAGCTTGAACCTTTGCAGGCTACGCACAGGGATATTCGTCGCTACTTGGCCTATTTAGACCAGGCACAGTATGCACGCCGCACGGTAAACCGCCATTTGAGCGCGGTGAAGTCGTTCTATCGCTGGCTTGTTGTGGAGGGCCGCGTTGAGTCCAGCCCGGCACAGGTTCTGCAGGGGCCCAAACAGGGCAAAACGCTGCCCCGCGCTATACATCGAAGCGAAATGGAACGCTTGCTTTCGGTAACGCTGGAAGGCAAAGCGCCTGACGAGGTTACTCCCGAAGACTTGCGCGACCAGGCTATTCTTGAATTGCTTTATGCCTCTGGCCTGCGTGTTTCCGAATGCGCGGGGTTGAAGCTTTCAGGAATCAACTTGTCCGAGCGTCTGGTGCGCGTAATGGGCAAGGGGTCCAAAGAACGCATTGTGCCCCTGCATCGAACTGCTTGCGAATCGCTGGATGCCTACCTTTCCCAGGCGCGCTCGCAGCTTCAGGGCAAAGCAAGCGCCGACTTCGCCTTTCTTTCCGTGCGCGGCAATCCCATGAGCGCTAATGCCGTGCGCACGGTTTTCAAGCGCGCTTTGCGCCGCGCTGGGTTGGATGAATCGCTTTCGCCGCATGCCATGCGCCACTCCTTCGCCACCGACTTGCTGGCTGGCGGCGCCGATTTGCGCAGCGTGCAGGAAATGCTGGGCCATTCCAGCCTTTCCACCACACAGATCTACACCCATATGACGCCGGAGCGCCTTCGCAAGGCCCACGCCCAAGCCCATCCGCGCGGGTGAATGGATGCGGGATGCTTTCGTGCGCGTGGCTGCTGGCCTCTTCGCGCCGAGCTTTATTTGCATTGATCGTGCTGCAGGGAGGCTTCCCTGCACTTGCCCGCAGCTTTCCTGGCCAAGTCTTCCCTGCGCGGGTTAACCTGCGGTTGGCTCGTTCGCTGACCGTGCCTTCTCATTCTTCGCCGCCCAGGCGCACCTGTGCGGCTAGGCGCTTGGCCCCGCCTTTCGCCACTGCATTTTCCTGTGCGTTTAGTTGCTGCCGTACACAACCTAGCGATTCTGCGAATACCGCTTGTCCGTTGCCGTTCTGCCGCCTGCGCAGGGCTACAATTCGAAATTGCAGAAAACTACGAAAGGGCAGGGTATGGGTCAGAGCTCAATCGTTATCAAGGGCGCCCGCGAGCACAACCTGAAGAACGTCGATGTGGAAATTCCGCGCGACAAGCTGGTGGTAATCACCGGCCTTTCCGGCTCGGGCAAAAGCTCCCTTGCATTCGATACCATCTACGCTGAAGGCCAGCGCCGCTACGTGGAAAGCCTTTCCAGCTATGCGCGCCAGTTCCTGGGCCAAATGAGCAAGCCCGACCTGGATTCCATCGATGGCCTTTCGCCTGCCGTTTCCATCGATCAGAAAACCACCAGCAAAAATCCGCGCTCCACTGTGGGTACGGTAACCGAAATCTACGACTACCTGCGCCTTCTGTTCGCCCGCGTGGGCGTTCCTCATTGCCCGGAATGCGGCCGCGAAATCAAGGCCCAAACCACCGACCAGGTAACCGATGAGGTTATGGCCCTGGGCGAAAACGAGCGCGCCCTTATCATGGCGCCCGTGGTAACCGGCCGCAAAGGCGAGTTCACCAAGCTTTTCCAAGACTTGCAGAAGGAAGGCTTCAGCCGCGTGCGCATCGACGGCGAGGTAACCAAGCTCGGCGGCGAGCCCATCACCCTGAACAAGAAGGTGAAGCACTTCATCGAGGTGGTGGTAGACCGCGTAGTGCTGAAAGCCAGCGCCCGCACTCGCATTGCCCAAGCGGTGGAAATGGCCTGTCAGCTGGCCGAAGGCCGCGTGCTGGTAAAAGTTATGCAGAAGGGCGAAGAAGCCGCCGATGTGGTTACCTCTTCAGGCGCCACCGGAGGCTTGGCTGCGGGCGAGCATGTGTTTTCCCTGGCACTGGCCTGCCCTGAGCACGGCCATTCCATGAACGAGCTTCAGCCGCGCGATTTTTCGTTCAACGCTCCCTACGGCGCCTGCCCCGATTGCCTGGGCATCGGCAGCCGCGAAGAGGTTGACCCAAGCCTGGTAGTGCCTGATAAATCGCTTTCGCTTACCGAAGGTGCCGTGGCGCCGTTTCGCACGGGCAATTACTACCCGCAGGTAATGCGCGCGGTTCTGCTGCATTACAACATAGACCCCGATACCCCTTGGGAAGACATTCCCAAGAAGGTGCAGAAAATCATGTTCAACGGTGCCCCTGGCGAAAAAATCCGCGTGGACTACCACACGGTAGACGGCCGCGACACCTACTGGTTCATCGAATGGGAGGGCATCTGCGAGGCGGTTATGCACCGTTTCAAGGAAGCCTCTTCCGACCGTCAGCGCTCCAAGTACGAGCAGTACTTCGCCATTACCCCGTGCGCAACCTGCGGCGGCAAGCGTCTTACGCCTGAAATCCTGGCGGT
>CAZQWR010000023.1:0-2398 GCA_964597085.1 uncultured Cryptobacterium sp. | reverse complement strand
CGAGGTATGCGAGCTTTCCTCGCTTGATTCGCTGCAGTTCTTCGAGGGCCTAACCTTTACCAAGCAGCAGCAAACCATCGCGCTTCCCATCGTGAAGGAAATCAAAACACGCCTGAAGTTCCTGGTGGACGTGGGCCTGGACTACTTAACCCTTGAGCGCGCCACCGCAACGCTTTCGGGCGGCGAAGCCCAGCGCATCCGCTTGGCCACGCAGATTGGCGCCGGCCTTATGGGCGTGCTTTACATTTTGGACGAGCCCTCCATCGGTCTGCATCAGCGCGACAACGAGCGTCTTATTGCCACGCTCGAGCACCTGCGCGACTTGGGCAACACCGTGGTAGTGGTCGAGCACGACGAAGACACCATCCGCAGCGCCGACTACGTAATCGACATGGGCCCCGGCGCCGGCGAGCTTGGCGGCGAGGTTGTGGCCGCGGGCACGCCCAAACAAATAATGAAGGTAAAGGAATCGCTTACCGCCCAGTACTTGAGCGGGCGCAAGTGCGTGCCCATTCCGCCCCAGCGCCGCAAGCCCGGCCGCGGCTTCATCGAGCTCATAGGCGCCACCGCCAACAACCTGCAGAAGGTGAACCTGAAGGTACCCATCGGCACGCTCACGCTGGTAACGGGCGTATCCGGTTCGGGCAAGAGCTCGCTTATCACCGACACGCTGGCGCCTGCGCTGGCCAACCGCGTGAACCATGCGCACCGCAAGGCAGGGGAGTACCGCAAGCTCAAGGGCGCCGAGCTGCTGGACAAGGTTATCAACATCGACCAGAGCCCCATCGGCCGCACGCCTCGTTCCAACCCAGCCACCTACATTGGCCTTTGGGACGACATTCGTGCCTTGTTCGCCAGCACGCCCGAAGCAAAGGCCCGTGGCTATGCTCCCGGCCGCTTCAGCTTCAACGTTGCCGGTGGCCGCTGCGAAGCCTGCAAGGGCGATGGTCAGAAGAAGATAGAAATGCACTTCCTGCCCGATGTGTACGTGGATTGCGAAGTATGCGAAGGCAAGCGCTACAACCGCGAAACGCTGGAGGTAACCTACCGCGGCAAGAACGTCTACGATGTGCTGGACATGACGGTGGACGAAGCCCGCAGCTTCTTTTTCAAGCTGCCCGGCTTGGCCCGCAAACTGGACACTCTGCACGATGTGGGCCTGGGCTACATTCGCTTGGGCCAGCCCGCCACTACGCTTTCGGGCGGCGAAGCCCAGCGCGTGAAGCTGGCAAGCGAGCTGCAGCGCCGTCAGACCGGCAAAACCTTCTATATTTTGGACGAGCCCACCACCGGCCTGCACTTCGATGACGTGCGCCAGCTGCTGGAGGTTCTGCAGCGCCTGGTAGACGCCGGCAACACCGTGCTGGTAATTGAGCACAACCTCGACATCATCAAGGCGGCCGACCATATCGTGGATCTGGGCCCTGAAGGCGGCGCCCGTGGCGGCACCATCGTGGCCCAGGGCACGCCTGAAGAAATAGCCCAAGTGCCCGAAAGCCATACCGGCCGCTTCTTGGCCCGAATTCTGGGCGGCAGCGCCGCTGACAAGGAGGCTTAAGGCCCGCCGTTGGTTTTTGCGCTAGGGTTTGCACCATGAAGAAGTCTCGTGAAAAAGCAGCGCTCGTTGTAGCGGCATTCCTTGCCGTGGCGGCGCTGTGCGCTCTTATGGCCTACATTTTCTTGGCAAGCCATTCGCTCAACGTGGCCGCCAGCACCATCGACGAAGCTACGGGAAGTCTGGACGGCTACACCGCGCTCATATACGAAGGCACCGCCGAAAGCCGTCGCGAAAGCGTGGTCGACACGCAAACGGTTAAGAACGGCGTGCTCAGCCAGACCGCAGTAAGCAAGAAAACCGCCAAGCACGGCAACCAACAAAGCAGCGGCAACGAGGTAAACGCTTCGCAGGCGGCGAGCTCGAACGAATCGGCCGGAGGCCAGCAGCGCCCCGTTTCGCTGTTCAGCATGCGCGCTTCCTACGTGGAAAAGCAGGCCAGCGTGGTAACCGTGAACCTGGCAAATCCGCAGGCGTACAACGAGCGCACCGTGGTGCGCGCCAGCGGCCGCACCTTCGGCTTCGTTTACATCGACGAGGTAACCGCACACGCCAGCTACCTTAAAAAGCGCATAGCCGACTACAAGAAGTGCGGTGTAGATGTGGTGGTGTGCGTAACCAAGGAAATATCCCTGCTGCCCAGCTACCCGGGTGCGAGCATCGTAATCTCGCAGAAAGACGAAGGCCTTTCCTCCAACGGCGCCTTGGTAGATGGCGTGTTCTACGACGACGCAGCCCTGCGCGGCCAAGTGGGCACCATCCTTGTTTCGCCTTCGCGCACCATCACCGCCAAAGACATTTCCTCGCTGTAGGCCGTCGCCCGAAGGTAACCCTTCAAACACC
>CAZQWR010000022.1:0-16463 GCA_964597085.1 uncultured Cryptobacterium sp. | reverse complement strand
CGCATCTCAGTTGCTCAACCAAGAACAAGACGCTGCGTACCGGCCCAGCATCTGGCCTAGCACGACACTCAAACGGCGAACCGCCTTTCCCGCTTCACTCAAAAGCGCTAATGCGTTGGGCTGCAGTAGCAGCCAAAAACAAAAAAGCCTGCGCACCCAACCGGGCACACAGGCATAAAACATTCGAGAGTTCGCAGGCCTAGTAAACCTGGACGGGGGAACCCTGGCCTTCGATTTTCCTGGAAGCATAGAAAGTGCACTCATCGAACACATCGCGGATAGATTCCTTGCCGTCGATAAACGGCAGGTCGATGAATTCACGAACCGATGCAACGAGCTCGCTGCAGTCGGGGAAATGACCCTTTTCGTTGAGCTCGTTGGTATCCTGCGCGCGCCAGTAAATATCGTTGGCATCGGTAAGGTAGTAGGTGAGCTCGCGACACTGCATGTAAGCGTTATGCTCCTTTACCAGGTACAACGTAAGCTCATCAACATTCTTCAGCTCAAGAGCCTCGGTGGACATCCTTCCCATATTTCCTCCCTTTCCTAGGGGCGTTTCGTACACCCCGATGATAGATGATGGCTTGACGCACAACCAGTTGGTAACCCAAAGGTTTCCAAGGTGCCGCCAAACCCAACAGCTGTCAGCCCTTTAGCCAGCTTAGTTCTTCTTCGACGGATCTTTGCGGCGCACGCGCAGAATGTCGCGCTTGTGCAACTGGAAAGGCGCGTCGAACGCATACAGCGCCATTGCCTTGCAGGCTACTTCGCATGGCACCTGTGCCGTGTCGTACGCCTCGGCCAAGGCAGCTACGGTAAATTTGCGCACCGGCGCATGCGGGCTGAGCACTTCCAAGGTATCGCCTTCGTAAAAGCGGTTGCGGCACTTTGCCTGGGCGCGCCAAACACCTGGCTCAACTTCGGTAGAGGAGGTTACCTCCCCTACCCAATCGCACAGCTGCACATACACATCGTTGCCTGTAGTTTGCTCGGCGGGACCGTAGTAGAAACCCGTGGAATAGGGGCGGTGCGAGATAATTTCCAGCTCGTGCTCCCATTCGCTTGCCGGCTCGCCATCGAGCACATGACGATACGCATTCACCACCGTTGCCACATAAAAGGCCTTCTTCACGCGACCCTCGATTTTTACCGAGGTAACGCCCGCTTCGGCAAGTTCTTGCAAATGCGCAAGCATGTTCAGGTCTTTGGAATTGAGCAGGTACGTGCCTTCGGAGGTTTCTTCAATGCCAAAGTCTTCTTCAGGGCGGGAAAGCTCTTTGAGCTGGTACTCCCAACGGCACGGCTGTGTGCATTCGCCCTTGTTGGCATGGCGGCCAGTTAGGTAGTCGCTAATTAAGCAACGCCCTGAAATGGCCATGCACATGGCACCGTGCACGAACACCTCAATTTCCATATCGGCAGGAATGCCACGGCGAAGCTCAGCAATTTCTGCCACTGACATCTCACGCGCACACACCACGCGGCGAGCGCCCAGCCTGTACCACATAAGGGCAGCAGCAGCGTTGGAAACGGAAGCCTGCGTGGAAACATGGATGGCCAGCGACGGCGCATGCTGCTGGATTACCGACATCACGCCTAAGTCGCTCACGATGGCGGCATCCACACCCGCAGCTTCCATGGCGCGGGCGTATTCGGGCAACGCATCCAAATCGGCATCGTGAGCATAGGCGTTACAGGTAACGTATACACGAGCGCCATTTTCATGCGCCAGGGCAATTGCAGCAGGCAGGTCTTCCAAACTGAAGTTGGCCGCGCGAGCACGCAGTCCGAACCTGTCGCAGGCAAGATACACCGCATCGGCCCCGAAGTGCAGCGCATAGCGAAGCTGCTCCCACCCACCAGCGGGTGCGAGCAGCTCCGGCTTGTTATATGCAGAATTCACTTCAGCCACTACAGCGGAAGGGTGATGGGATGCTTCTTGGCCAGGCGATTCATAAACGCCAGGGCTTCGCCCAAAGCAGAAAGCTCTACTTCGGTTTTTTCCTTTTCACCACGGCGCTTAATTTCCACTACGCCGTTCTTCACGCCGCGCTTGCCCACAACAACCTGCACAGGCCAGCCGATAAGGTCGGCATCGGCGAACTTAACGCCGGCGCGCTCGTCACGGTCGTCCAAAACGACTTCAAAGCCCTTGGCGGCAAGCTCTTCGGCAATGCGCTCGGCAACGGGAAATACCACATCGTCGCCCACAGTGAGGGGCACAACGCAAATATGAGCAGGGGCGATAGAAGCGGGCCAAATAATGCCGTCTTCATCGTTGTGCTGCTCAACAACAGCAGCCAAAGTGCGGGAAACGCCCACGCCATAGCAACCCATAAGGAAGTTCTGATCAACGCCGTTTTCGTCGGAGTACACCGCGCCCATGGTACGGGAGTACTTGTCGCCCAGCTGGAACACTTGGGAAACCTCGATGCCGCGAGCGCCCTTCAGCTCGGAGCCGCACTTGGGGCAAGAGTCGCCAGGCTGAACCAGGGAAAGGTCGGCCCAAGCGTCTACCATGAAGTCTTCGCCGTGCTTAGCGCCTACATAGTGGAAGCCGCTTTCGTTGGCTCCCACTACCCAGCGCTCAATGCTCTTAAGGTTTTCGTCTGCAATAACCTTGATGCCCGCAGGCAGGCCCTTCGGGCCGATGGAGCCCTTGTGCAAGCCAGCAGCTTCCAGCTCTTCGTCGGTGCAGAGCTCGAAGTGCTCGCCTCCCTCGAAGCCAAGCACGCGCTCGGCCTTGATTTCGTTGAGTTCATGGCAACCGGGAACGAAGAAGGCCACAACATTGCCTTCAGGGTCTTTGCCAACCATGGCCTTAACCGTTGCGTTTTCTTCAATGCCCAGGAACTTGGCCAAGCTTTCGATGGAGTCAACGCCCGGGGTTTCGATTTTCTTGCATTCAGCAGCCTCGTACTGGGCGGGATGAGCATGGCAAGCGCCCGCTTCGGTGTTGGCTGCATAGTCGCAGTCGGGGCAATATACCAGCTCGTCTTCGCCGGCTTCAGCCAAAGCATGGAACTCGCAGGTTACGCTGCCACCGATTTGGCCGCCGTCTGCTTCTACCGGACGGTAATCAAGCCCGCAGCGCTCGCAGATGCGGCCATAAGCGGCATACATCTTATCGTAGGTTTCCTGCAGGGATTCCTGGGAAGAATGGAAGCTGTAGGCATCCTTCATGATGAACTCGCGGCTGCGCAGCAAACCGAAGCGCGGGCGAATTTCGTCGCGGAACTTGGTCTGGATCTGGTACAGGCACATAGGCAGCTGGCGGTAGGAACGAAGCTCGCTGCGCACAATGCTGGTTACCAGCTCTTCGTGCGTGGGGCCAAGGCAGAAACCGCGGCCGTGGCGGTCTTCCATACGCATGAGCTCGGGGCCGTAATCGTTCCAGCGGCCAGATTCGTGCCAAAGCTCGCCGGGCTGCAACGCGGGCATAAGAATTTCGTGAGCGCCGATGGCGTTCATTTCCTCACGAACGATGTTTTCGATTTTGGTAAGCACACGCATGCCCAGGGGCAAGAACGTGTACACGCCGCCGGCAACTTTGCGAATCATGCCTGCGCGCACCAAAAGGCGATGGCTGGCAATTTCGGCATCGGCGGGATCTTCCTTCAACGTGGGAGCATACTGCTTGCTCAAACGCATAATTTCCATTACAGATTTCCTATCTCTTCCATAAGCACATCAACGATAGCTGCCTCATCGACCTTGCGCAAGGTTTCGCCATGGGCGAACACCACGGCCGAGCCTTTGCCACAGGCCACGCCAATGTCGGCATCGGCTGCCTCGCCCGGGCCGTTTACCACACAACCCATCACCGCAACCTGGATAGGCTGATGCACCTGCTTCAGGCGCCGCTCAACTTCCTTGGCAATGGGAATCATATCCACCTGGCAGCGTCCGCACGTAGGGCAGCTTACCAATTCTGGGTCGCGGCGGCGAAGGCCCAGCGCCGAAAGCAGCGCCCAGCAGGCGCGCACTTCTTCAACTGGGTCGTCGGTAAGGGAAATGCGCATAGTATCGCCAATACCCTGTTCAAGCAGAATGCCCAGACCGCTGGCAGATTTCACCAAACCCTGAAACAGCGTGCCTGCCTCGGTGACGCCAATGTGCAGAGGCGTCGTGGGCATTTCCTGCGAAAGAAGGCGGTACGTTTCCACCGTGGTGGGCACACTGTGAGCCTTGGCAGAAACCACAATGTCGTAAAAGCCCTGGGCTTCGCAAAACTCAACATAGGAGCGCGCCGATTCAACCAGCTTCTGAGCAAGGGTAAGGTCGGTGCGCTCGGCAAGCGCAGAATCGAGCGAGCCGGCATTCACGCCAATGCGAATGGGGATACCGGCTTCTTTGGCTGCCTGCAGCACCGGAACGGTAGCTTCCAGCCCACCGATGTTGCCTGGGTTAATGCGCAGTTTTGCAGCACCGCGGCGCGCAGCCTCGATGGCCAGCTGAGCGCTGAAATGAATGTCGGCAATAACCGGCAACGGCGACTTTTCGCAGATTTCCTGAAATGGATCCAGCGCCGCCTTATTGGGAATGGCAATGCGAATAAGCTCGCACCCCGCTTCCTGCAAGCGCCCTATCTGGCGCAGATTGCCCTCAACATCTTCCAGCGGAAGGTTGAGCATCGACTGCACCACGCACGGGGCGCCGCCACCCATCGGCACGCCGCCCACCAAAACCTGGCGCGTTTGCTTGTTTGGGGCATTGTTATGCATAGTTACCCCGTTCCCCCAAATACGAATCGTTGCAAGTCCTGGTTAAGCATAACCAGGAAGAAGCCGGTGAACAAAAGCACGCCAGCCATAGACATATATCCTAGCGCGCGCACGGAAACCACCTTACGCGATATTTTCTGGAACACTTCCACCACAAAGCGGCCGCCATCAAGCGGGGGAATGGGAAGCATGTTCATAAGACCCAGCGAAGCAGAAATAATTGCGGTAAAGAACAAGAAGTTCTGGAAACCAGCATCGAGCGCCGACTTGGACAAAACGGCAATGCCCACCACCGAAGTGGAATTGGACACCGTTTCAGCAGCTGTTGCGGGGTTGAACAGGCCCGCAATTGCGGTAACCACCATGCCCAGATACTTGAAGCCCATGGCAACAGCTTCCCAAGGGGCCCAATTGTAGTGGTATTCCTCGCCCGTTTGGGTGTTCTGCAAATCCAGACCCATAACCGAATAGATGACGATGAACGCCAAGAACACCCACAGCAGGTTCATGAACGGCCCCGCCAGCAAAATGGTGCAGCGCTTCCAAAATGGCAGTGAAACATACTGCTGCCGCTTTTCGGAAGCGAAGAACTCTTCGACGTTTTCCTTAGGCGCGGGCTCGCCTTCGGCACGGCCTTCTGCAGCAGGAACGCGATAGACGTTCACCTTGTCTTTGCGATGCGGGCGTTTGAGCGAGCCCCAGTCGGCAAGCTCTTCAAGCAGCTCATAGGCTTCTTCTTCGGAAAGAAACAGGTCGTGCGCGGTATCTTCCATGTACACGGTGCCCTTGCGATAGGCATAGCCCAACACGCGTTTGAGCTGCGGGTTGTTGCTTGCCGGCGCCATGCCGCAGATGGCAGCATAGCCGCCAAGCGGAATGGCTGTAACGCCAAAGCGCGTATCGCCACGCGTGAAGCCGATAGAAGGCCCAGGCAAGCCAATCATGAATTCGGTAACGCGCACCTTGAATGCGCGGGCAGCCAAATAATGACCCCCTTCGTGAATGAACACAAGGAAGCCAAGCAGCAGCGTAACCGTTATGAGCATGACTAGGATATCCATGACGCTCATTCTAAAGGAGGCGCTGCGCTACCCCGCCCCATTCCATACGAAATCCGAGGGGCGCTGCCATTGCGTTGCCCTTCTAGCGCGAAGCAATCCAAACCGCCGCTTGGGCGCGTGCCCACTTGTCAACCTCAAGCAGCTGTTCCACGCTTACCACCTGCTGAACGCCCAATTGCTCGTGAGCATCCATTACGCCTTCCACGCAAGCGGCAATGTCCAAATAGGAGCAGGTTTCGCTCAGGAAGGCAGCCACGGCAACCTCGTTAGCGGCATTCATGGCGCAAGGCAGCGTTCCGCCCACTTCACCGGCATGATAAGCCAAAGCCAGGGCACGGAAGGTTTCGGTATCGGGTGCGGCAAATTCCAGCGAACCCAGCTTTCGGAAGTCGAGCGGCTCAACAGGAGCATCCCAGCGCTCGGGATAACTGAGCGCAAACTGGATGGGAATGCGCATATCGGTTGTGCCCAAGTGGGCTTTTACGCTGCCATCGGTAAATTCGACCATAGAATGGATGGCGCTCTGCGGCTGCACTACCACTTCGATTTTGCTGTAAGGCATCTGGAACAGATGATGCGCTTCGATAACCTCCAGGCCCTTGTTCATAAGGGTAGAAGAATCGATGGATATTTTCTTGCCCATGTTCCAGGTAGGGTGTGCCAGCGCCTGGGCGGGCGTGATGTTTTCCAAATCGGCGCGCTTCTTGCCACGGAACGGGCCGCCCGAAGCGGTTACCCATAGCTTGCTTACCTCCTTGGCGTCTTCGCCCAAAAGGCACTGGTATATTGCACCGTGCTCGGAGTCGATGGGCATAAGCACACCAGGCTGGGAGGCCATAGGCATGATAAGATCACCGCCCACCACAAGCGATTCCTTATTGGCCAGAGCAAGCACCTTTCCAGCACGCAAGGCTTCATAGCTTGCCTGCAGGCCAGCGGCGCCTACCAGGGAATTCACTACTACATCTACCTCGGGCAGATGCACCAATTCGCGCACTGCATCGGGGCCGAAGCCGATAGAGCCCGCAGCACCCACAAAGCCGCCCACATGCTCTTTAAGCTCTTCAACAATTGAAGGGTCAACCGCTTCGGGCGACCCCAAAACCACATGGCCCACGTTGAATTCCTTGGCTTGGGCCAAAAGCTCGGCGCCACGGGTGCCAGCGGCCAACGCAACAATTTCCAAACGGCTAGGATGGCGGCGCGCCACATCGAGAGTTTGGGTGCCAATGGAACCGGTGGAGCCCAGAACAAGAACGCGCCGCCTTTCGGCAGCGCGGACGGAAGTGGAATTAACGTTAGAAAGCATACGGGATGCAACCTCCTAAAGTGAGCATGATGGCACCGGTGAGCGTAACCAAGAATTGAGAATCGCAACGGTCGAGCAGGCCACCATGCCCTGGCATGATGGTGCCGGAATCCTTGAAGCCGGAATTACGCTTGATTCGGCTTTCAACCAAATCGCCCAAAACGCCGGCAAGACCGTTGATAAGGCCAAACACAAGAGCCTGTGGAATAGACATATTCACGCCCGGAATAAGCGTAAGCAAACACCAGCAGCCCATGGCAAAGATGAGGCCGGCAATGAAGCCCTCCCAGCTCTTCTTGGGCGAAATATGCGGAGCAAGCTTGTGCTTGCCAATGGCAGAGCCAACCAAATACGCAACCGCATCGTTGCCCCACACGCTAAGGAACAGACACAACACCAAAACCGCGCCCCATTGGTCGGGCAGCGATTCGCGCAGAATCATGGCAGTGGACATAACAAGGCCCGTATAAATGGCGCCGAACAAACTCACAGCAACGTCGCTGATGCGCGCCGGCATCCAGAACACGTACCAAACCAGCAAGCACAATACAAAAAGCGAGAGCACAACAACTACGCCCGAAAGCCCAAAAAGCCAGGTGGCAAGCGGGAATAAGGCAGCTGCGCAAATACCCAGAGCTTCATTGGGGAGCTTGGCGTCGGAGCGCAGCATGTAATAGAACTCACCGGCGCAGATTGCGCTGAGCACGGCCAAATAAATTGCGGTTGAAGCCGTGGAAAGCCAAATGCACACCACGGTAAGCGAAACGTACACGGCACCCGTGGCAATGCGCACCACCAGGTTGCTGGGGTTCTTCACCTTTTCAGGAATCTTCGCCGCAGCAGCCTTCTTCACCTTGCCGCTACGAGGCTCTTCGCCGGGAAGATAATGCGGCTGGATTTCCTGCTCTTGCGTAGTGAGGTTACTGCCCTGGGCATCGCCCTCTCCACGCAGAAAGGGCTTGCGTATGCGCGCCTTCGGCATTCGCTACACCGCCCCAAAACGACGGTCGCGCGCCTGAAATTCCAGCATGCAACGAAGCAACTCGTAGCGGTTGAAGTCAGGCCACAGCACATCGGTGCATACAAATTCGGAATAGGCAATCTGCCACAGCAGGAAATTGCTGATACGCATTTCACCCGAAGTGCGAATAAGCAAGTCGGGGTCGGGCATGCCGGTGGTGTACAGGCCACGCTCGAATTGCTCTTCGGAAAGCTCAAGCTCGCTGCCGGCTTCGTGCGCCTCAATAGCCGCCTGGGCATAGGCCTGAGCTGCATGCATAATTTCCTGACGCGAGCCGTAGTTCACGGCAACCACCAGCGTCATGCCAGTGTTGTTCTTCGTCTTTTCCCAGGCTGCATCGAACGCATCGCGCGTTTCCTGGGGCAAAGCGGAAAGATCGCCCACGGTGCGCACGCGAACATGTTCTTCGTGCAAGCCGTCCACTTCAGCCAACATGGTTTTAGCGAACAGCTCCATGAGCCCCGTCACTTCTTCTTCAGGACGCTTCCAGTTTTCGGTAGAAAACGAGTAGATGGTTAGATAATCAACCCCGCAGTCATTGGCGCAGCGGATGGTTTCGCGCACCGCCTCAATGCCTGCCTTATGGCCGCGCAAACGGTTAAGGGCGCGTTTCTTGGCCCAACGCCCATTGCCATCCATGATGACGGCAATATGCTTAGGAATGCGATCCTGGTCGAGCTGCGAAGGATCAAGCCCCGCAGGAGGATCCGGAAATATGTAGTCCAAAGGCTGACGCATTACAGCTCCTCCTCTTCGACAAGCCCAAAAGTCAAACAAGCGGCTGCCGCCAATCTATCAGCAGCCAGCACGAAATCAAAAATCCCAGGTTGGCGCAGCAAGTTAACGAGAGTAACGAAGATGCGTCAGATTCGTGGACCCGTGAAAGCGTGGCGTGCTTAGGCACGCGAGCCTTCAGGAACGCGCGAGGCTGGCGTGCCTCCGTTGCCCGCAGCAACAGATCGCCTCATGCAAACTTCCGCCGTTCACATGAGGCGCGGAACGTCCGCTCGCAGCGGCAGGCATCTAATAATTCGCCGATAGCAAATTATTAGATGCTCATGAGCTCTTTCTCCTTCTCGGCCAGCTTCGCATCAATCTTGGCGATGGCAGCATCGGTGGCCTTCTGGATTTCAGCTTCAGCACGGCGCTGATCGTCTTCAGGCAAACCCTCTTCCTTTACAGCCTTTTCAACTGCGGAATTGGCATCGCGGCGAGCGTTGCGCACAGCTACGCGGCTTTCCTCTGCGTAGGAACGGCACTCCTTAACGAAATCCTTGCGACGCTCTTCGGTAAGAGGCGGGAAGGAAAGGCGAACCACGGAACCGTCGTTGTTCGGCATTACGCCCAGGTTGGCTTCCTGAATTGCGTGGTCGATTGCGCCGAGCGCCGACTTGTCCCAAGGCTCGATAACCAAAGTGTGAGCATCGGGCGTTTTGATGGCAGCCATCTGGTTGATGGGGGTAGCAACGCCATAGTAGTCAGCCTTAACACGGTCGAGGATCATGGCGTTTGCACGGCCAGTACGAACCGAAGCGAAGTTGCTTGCCAGCTGCTGCTCGGCGCCTTCCATGCGCTGCTGCGCCTTATCCATGATTTCTTTGATCATTACGGGTCCTTCCCCTCTTTGTTGCAGGTGTTAACGCCGAATCACCGGCGAAGATGTTACGCAGTAACGGTGGTGCCGATGTTTTCGCCCTTCAGAATGCGGGAGATGTTGCCCGGAACCATAAGATCGAACACCAAGATGGGCAGCTTGTTGTCCATACACAGCGAAGTTGCGGTGGTGTCCATAACATGGAGCTCGCGCGAAAGAACCTCGAGGTAGCTGATGGTTTCGAAGCGCTTGGCATCGGGATGGGTTACCGGGTCGGCGTCGTAGATGCCATCAACCTTGGTGGCCTTCATCAGGCATTCAGCGTTGATTTCGCAAGCACGCAGCGCCGCAGTGGTGTCGGTGGTGAAGTACGGGTTGCCCGTGCCAGCGGCAAAGATAACCACGTATCCCTTTTCCAGATGGTGCACAGCGCGGCGACGAATATAAGGCTCGGAAACCTGGCGCATTTCGATGGCGCTCATAACACGCGTGGGAATGTCGTGACGCTCGAAAGCATCCTGCAAGGCAAGGGCGTTCATGCAGGTTGCGAGCATGCCGATGTAGTCGGCCTGAGCGCGATCCATGCCCTCGGCGGAACCGGCAAGACCGCGGAAGATGTTGCCGCCGCCAACGGTAACCGCCAGCTCAATGCCGTCGTTTACGATTTCCTTAATCTGAACCGCAAGCTCTTCGACAACCTTCGGGTCGATGCCGTAACCAGCTTCGCCCATCAGCGCTTCTCCGGAAAGTTTCAGCAGAACGCGCTTGTACTTGTATTCAGAGCCCATGGGCACATCCTTTCATAGTCATGATCTAATCCATCTTACCGTAAAACGCTACTGCGCACGGTACCTGCAAACAAAAAAGAACCGCGGCCTGAGCCGCGGTTCAACATGTGTTGCCATTCAACGCAACAGCCCTTGGAAAAAGCTTGCGAAAGAGTGCCTTCCCAAGAAATTCAAACGAAAGCCCGCAACGGAACCTACAGTGCGGAATGCAGAGTGTTCAGAACCTGGTTAAGAGTAGGAACATCTACCTGACCAGGTGCGGAAGCCTGCTTTGCAGCGCCAAAGGAAGCGCAGCTGCCCACGAACTCGCCGCAGAGACGGGCCAGGGTGCCCAAAGGCGACATGGAAACGCACAGCAGCGGGATCTCAGCATGGTTTTCGTACATGTCGAGCGTTGCCTCGAGCGTCATAAGAACGTCCTTGCGGCTATTGGGCCAGTAGGAGATCTTGGCGATGTCGGCGCCCATGTCCTGCATCTTCTGATAATTGCCCACGATGATTTCGTAAGAGGGCGTCTTGCTGAAGTCATGGTTGGAGAGCAAGGCGAACTTGCCAGCTGCGTGAACATCGGCGATGAGCTGAGGCACAACGGCATCATCCATGAATGCCTCGATGTCTACGATGTCCACCAAGCCGGAATCGGCCAGAGCCTTGTTCAGCTCGGCGTACTTAGCGGGCTCAACTTCCTTTTCGCCGCCTTCTGCCTTGGAGCGGAAGGTTGCCAGAATAGGCCTATCGCCCAAGGTGTCGCGAAGAATCTTAGCTGCTTCGAGCAGGGCTTCGGTGTTGAAGACCTCGTCATACCAATCAAGACGCCACTCGGCAACATCTACCGGAATGCCCTGCAAAGCGCGAGCCTGCTCTACCAAATCAGCGTTGGTTTTAGCGCACAGGGAAGAAAAGATCTTGGTACGGCCTGCGCCGATTTCGACACCGCGAACGTTAACCGTCTTCATATCAATAGCTCCTTAGGAAGAAATTCTTACTCGTCGTAGTTGATGCCGAGAGTTTCCTTCATGTAGTCGATAGGCATGGGCTGGCCGGTCCAAAGCTCGAATGCGGCGGAACCTTGGAAGAGCATCATGCCCTTGCCGTTCATGGTCTTGGCGCAGCCGGCGTCCTTTGCCATCTGGCGCATAACGGAGCACTTGGGCTCGTAAGGTACATCGATGAAGTTGAGGTCCTTGTGGAAGAAGGATGCATCGGGAATGAAGTTTTCGTTCTGCAGCGGAGGCATACCAACGCTGGTTGCGTTTACAAACAGGTAGGAGCTGTGCATTTCTTCCTTGAGCTTATCAAGGTCGGCCAAGTCGTACAGAGCTGCCTTGCAGTCGGTCATCTCGTTGATCTTCTTTACAGTTTCCTCACCGCGAGCCCAGAAATCGTCCTTGCGGTTGAAGATGGAGATCTCGGCAACGCCGTCGAGCGCTGCCTGGATTTCGATTGCGGTGCCTGCGCCGCCGCAGCCGCAGATGGTCATCTTCTTGTCAACGGGGTCGATGCCGTTGTCGCGAGCAGCCTCCATGAAGCCGGTGCCATCGGTGATGGTGCCGGTAAGGTGGCCGTTGTCGTTGATGATGGTGTTAACAGCACCGCACATCTGAGCAGCGGGAGTGAGCTCGTCGAGGTACTGGCCAACGATGGTCTTGTTGGGCATGGAGATGTTGGAGCCGCGCATCTTCAGGGTGCGAAGCGCCTGAACGCCAGCCTCGATTTCGTCAGCGCCAACCTCGAAGCACAGGTATGCGTAATCGATGCCGAGCTTGGCGAATGCAGCATTGTGCATTGCGGGCGAGCCAGAGTGGCGAATAGGGTAAGCCATGAGGCCGATGAGCTCGGTATGACCAGTGATACGTTCGGACATTTTGAATCCTTCCCCTTTGGTTTGAAGCCCTGCCCTTCTGGCAAAGCCCTCCTCTTGGTGCTTGCATCAACAAAATAAATTTCATTAATGCTTCTTATTGAGAGCCGTTATCCTCATTGGCTCTTTGCGATTTGGAGTATAGCACCGTAAATGCTGGTCAAATGGACGAATAGCGCAAAGAACCGAACGCTAGGTTATTGGAATTCTGTATACGTCTTCATTTGCGCGTATCTTCCCACGTCAAACACGCAAGCCTTTTAGAACACGTTCAATATCCGATGCTTCGAGTTAGGCTCTGCCAGCCGCTCCAAGCCCGACGTCCATCGCAGCTTCCTGCTCAGCCCTCCCCTGAAAAAAAGCGAACCCCTCCCGCTCGAAGGCGAAGAGGGGTTCTGGGGAGGAAGGAAACAGGTCCTGGGAGGATATTAGGAATCGGAGCCCAAGGTTACGCTCACGGTGCTTTCGTTGCCATCGCGGTTGTAAGTAACCTGTACGGTGTCGCCCACACTGTGAGAGCGGACCGCCAGCACCAGATCGGTGGAAGAGGTGATGTCGGAACTATCGACCTTGGTAACGATATCGCCTTCCTTCAGGCCGGCATTTGCCGCAGCCGAGCCAGTGGTAACGCTGGTGATGTAAGCGCCGCTTTCGGTGGAAAGGTTGTAGCGCTTGGCAATTTGGCTGGTAACGGTGGTGCCAGATACACCAAGGGCGGCATGCGAGGGCGTTTTGCCGTTGATGATCTGCTGGGCAATGTTCATGGCGTAATCAACTGGAATGGCAAAGCCAACGCCAGAGCTGCTGCCGGAAGAAGAGGCAATAAGCGTGTTCACACCGATGAGCTTGCCGTCCTTGTCCACCAAGGCGCCACCGGAGTTGCCGGGGTTGATGGCAGCGTCGGTCTGGATCATGTTCGTGTACACCGCACTGGAGCTGCTGGAACTGGAGGAATCGGAAGTATTCAGCGCGGAAGTGGTGCGACTGGTTGCCGAAACGATGCCCGTGGAAACCGACTGCTCAAGACCAAACGGACTGCCGACCGCCATTACCCATTCGCCAACAACCAAGTCGGAAGAAGAGCCGATTTCAACAGGTGTAAGGCCGGAAGCGTCGATCTTGATAACGGCCAGGTCGGAAGAGGCATCGGTGCCCACAACCTGAGCCACGTACTCGTCGCCAGCAGCATTGACCTTAAGCTGATCGGCGTCTTCGATTACGTGATAGTTGGTAAGGATGTAGCCATCGGCGGAAAGAATGATGCCGGAGCCCAGGGAAGACTCAGTGAGCTCGGTGGAATTGGACTGCCCGTACATGTAGCCGTAGTAGCTAGAGCTCTGCGAACGCGTGTACACGTCGATGTTCACAACGGAAGGAAGGCACTTCTGCGAAACCACTTCGGCAAGCGTGGTGTCCTCGCCGTTAACGGTGATGGAGGTACCATCGCCGTTGCTGCCGATTACGGTGCTGCTGGGATGCACAGCGTTGTACACGCCCAAGCAGATGATGCAGGCTACTGCTGCACCAGCGAAAGCAAGAAGGAACGTTTTCAGGGAAGAGCCCTTCTTGGCCGGGGCTGCACTTGCCTGGGGCGCCGCCTGAGTAACAACGGGCTGCGGAGTGGTGTGCCCCGCATTGGGGTTGCTCCAACCCTCGGGGGGCGTGGGCCCATTGGAATAATTGCCTTGCTCGTTCATACGATGCTCCTTGGGTGCTGATAGATCGAATCCGCCATACTGCGGAATTGCTAACAACCCAAGAATAAAAACAACGAAGGGCGGGGAACGAACCCGCCCTTCGTTTGTAAACGTTCCGACACCTTTTCAACAAAGTGCCGCTATGTGTTCCGCCCGAAAGCTAGTTGCTGGTGGTTTTAGAGCTGCTGGAGCTGGAGCTGGAAGAGCCTGTGGAAGTGCTGCTGGAGCTGGAAGAGGTAGAGCTGGTGCTGGAGGTGCCAGAATCAACAATGGTTACCTCTTCAGTGGAGCTTTCCTTCTGAGCTGTGGCGGTTACCACCTTCAAGCTGGAAATGTCGGGCTGGGAGCCAAGCCACTTGCTTTGCACAACGGAAATAATGCCACCGCTCTTCAGCTGGCTCAAAGCCTCGGATACAGCGGTTTGCAACGCGGTGTTGCTGGAAGAAACCGCAATGCTATAGGAAGAAGCTTCCTGCAAAAGGGCAATGGGATAAGCCGTGATGGTGGAAGTGTGGATTACGTATTCGCCAATGGTGCTATCAACAGCAACGTAGTTCACCGAACCAGTGGAAAGCGACTCGAATGCGCTCTGAATGTCGGTAGAGGACTTCAAGCAGGACTCACCGTAGTGATCGGTTACCTCCCACGCGCTCATTGAAGAGCTCTGCGCGGCAATGGTGAAGCTGCCGGATGCAGAAGGGGCCGTGGCGTTCTTGGTAAGAGAGAACAGGGCAATGGCGGAAGTCATGTACGGGTCGGACATCCAGTAAGCAGAGTTGGACTTGGTAACGCCCATGACAATGTCCACGTTTTCCTTGGAGAAAGCGGTGTCGGCAGAAGAGCCCACATCTACCAGCTCGAGTTTCAAGCCCATCTGGTCGGCCAAAGCAGCGGCAACATCCACGTCGATGCCAACGATGTTGCCGTTGGATTCAGCAGCATAGGGCGCATTGGAGGCATTAACGCCAACGCGAAGCGTGCCGGAGGTTTTAAGCGCGGAATTATTTACCGTCTGGCTCTTTGACTCGGGCGTGTAGCTGTTCGAAGAGCAACCGGCAAGCGCAAGCGCCATGCACAGCGCAACAACGAGGCTGCAAACAAGAACCGAAACGCGTTTCATGTAGATCCCTTCTAACCCTATTTGTAAACTTCCCCAGCTGACCTGGTCTTTGACCCCACACTCGCGTACTGGGACCAAGCCCGTTTCCGGACGTCGCCCTCTCGTCCGTGCAGCCCTATGCCGCAAACCTCGGACGGTACGACTTACCTCTAGGATGCGCCATGCTCGTTTCGGCCGAAGCCGATAACTTACGTGGATCCTTTTGACCGCATCTGCCCTGGACTAGGAAAAACCGCAACCACAGACCTGGAGGAAGCATTCCAAGTCTATCAGAAGCACTAAAAACCCAGGGCAAAACCATGCAACGGAAGCGGTTTTTCGCAGATCCTTCGCATCCGTTTCGAATTTTTTCATAACACTGAAACATAGGAAACCTTGCATGCAGGGAAAGGGAAACTATGAGCAAGCAGCACCAAAAGCAGGGAAAACAAGGGCGAGCAGAAGAGCTCTTTACCGTTTTGGGCGATTCGGCCGCCTTGCTGGGCGAAGCCTTGGCCGAAGCGCTATGGCCCACGCGCTGCGTGATATGCGATGTGCCAGGCGAACTGCTATGCGCGCGCTGCAGGCGCAACCTCCCCTACCTGGACCAATTGCTGGCCTGCCCCACCTGTGGTGCACCCTGGGGGCGCGCCATCTGCTGCGAGTGCAACAAGGAAACGCTGAGGCAACGCGGGTTGGAGCGCTTCCCGCTAAACGGATGCGCTTCGGCAACCGTGCTTACGCCCGAAACACGCCGCATGGCTACCGTGTTCAAAGATCGCGGCGAAGAGCGCATGGCAAAGGTTCTGGCAGAGCTGATGGCCGCTGCCCTACCACCCGAATGGAAAACCGGCGCCGCCCTGGTTCCCATCCCCGCAAGGAAGAAAGCAAAGCGCGAGCGCGGCTTCGACCACATGAGCATGGTTGCGCACGAGCTGAGCAAGCTATGCGATGTTCCCTGCCTAGAGGCCCTGGAACAACAGCCCCGGCGCGACCAACGCGAATTGAACGCGCGCCAACGACTGGCCAACATGAGAGGGTCCATTGCAGTGCGCCACACCAAACGCCCGGTTCTGCCACGGCGCGTTGTGCTGGTAGACGACGTGCTCACCACTGGCGCCACCCTGTTCACTGCCGCCGATGCGCTGCGCCGTGCAGGCGTACGCAAAGTGTTCGGCATCACCTTCACCAGGGCTTAAAGCAAGCCGCACCATGCCAGCGCGCGGCTAAATACGATCCTTCGCATTGGCCTGGGCGAATTCCTGCACGTCCACAGAAATGCTGTGCTGAATGGGCTTCCAGGAAGCCT